>JALOLA010000050.1 GCA_025456205.1 Acidobacteriota bacterium
GCCCGACCCGCCCACCACTCCGCCGCCGCCGGCTGCGCCCGGTCCCGCGCCGCTGGCGCAGGCGCAGGCGATCATGAAGATGCCGCCGAAGCTTCTCGCCTTCAGCGTCAACGACGGCGAGGCCGTCACGACCGATATGTACGTCCGCTTCTGTTTCCGGGCGCTGGGAGGCGCCAGCCACTACCGCTACGGCGCTCCTCCCCACTGGAATGACTGGCAGCCCCTGGTCCCGGGCCAGGACGCCAGCGGGTACCTGCTCATGCTGACCTGCGCCCAGGAAGTTCAGTTCCAGGTCAAGAACCAGTATGGCGTATCCAGCGTGCTGAGCAACCGCATCACGTTCCGCTATCCGAAGAATCAGACCGTCGCCGCCAGCAAGGCCAGTGAGCACTGCTCCGGCAACGGCTGGAGCTTCGCGGTCACCAAGAAGGACTGCAAGAACTGCGCCCGCATCATCCAGTTTCCCCTCGACGGGACGATCCTGTGCGAGATCCGCTCCCTGCACAGCGAGGGCGACGAGATCCCCCAGGGCCACAAGTGCGAATTCGAGCTGTTCGGCGGGAGGCAGCTGAAGGAGGGCTGGGAATTCGTTTCCTATGATCTCACCCTGCCGCTGGGCATCGGCGCCGGCAGGGAGAACGGCTACGCCATCCTGCGCCAGCCCGGCCCCGGCGACCGCGACATCACCCTCAGGATCAGGCTCTGGCACGACATCCTGCGCTACGTCGACGGCATCTCGTTCACCGTGCGCAGCATCACCCTCAAGGGCCCCTGCGACCTGCCAATATCCGAGGCGTTTCAGTAGAACGAGTCAGAAAGATAAAGAGGTAGAGGGGTAGAGAGGGAAAAGGAAGAAAAGCCCTGAGAAACGCCCACGCTCAATGCTGGCTCTTTTTGCGATCGTCCTGACAAAGAAGCACGGGCAAATCAGATGGTACTTCTGTTCCACTCTCTCTTCCCTTTCTCTTCCCTCCTTCTTCCCTCTCTCTTCCCTTGCGCATTAAAAACCTCTCCGGGCTTGAAATGCAACCCCAAATCATATACCCTACCCCCTTCCCAAGGACCCAATGGCTAAACGAACGAGCAATCCGGCGATTTTCCTGCTGCTGCTGCTGACCTTCCTCATCTGGTCCAACTCGTTCATCGCCATCAAGCTGCTGCTGGCGCGAATGTCCGCCTTCGACCTCGTGCGCCTGCGCTTCCTGCCGGTCGGGATCATCAGCATCGGCATGATCCTGCTCTTCCACCGGGCCGCGGCCTGGCGCATCCTGCGGGCGCATCCCCTGCGCGTGACGCTGGGCGGCCTGCTGATGGTGATCAGCTACAACCTTTTCCTGAACTCGGGGATGCGCTACGTCCAGCCCAACGCCGCGTCGCTGCTGATCGCCACCAACCCCCTGATCACCCTGCTGCTGGCCGTGCGTTTTCTCCATGAGCCCTTCACCCGCCGGCGCCTGCTCGGCACCCTGGCCACGTTCGCCGGCCTGGCGCTGGTCGTGCTCCTGGGCCGGGTCGGGGGCGCGGGCGGCACCTGGATCGCCCTCGACAAGGTGCCTTACGCCCTGCTGGTCCTGGGCGGCCCGATCAGTTGGGCCGCGGCCACCATCATCATCAAGCCGGCGCTGAAGGACCATTCGCCGCTGGTGTTCAACTTCGTCAGCCTGGCCATTGGCAGCCTGCCGCTGTTCTTCTTCGTCGACCGCCCTTTCATCGGCATGGCCCTCTCCCTGCGCCCGCTGGAATACGGCGCCGCCGCCTTCCTGTCCATCGCCTGCACCATCCTGGCCTTCAGCTTCTGGAACATCGCCATCAAGAACTGGCGCGCCTCCAACGTGTCGCTGTTCGTATACCTCAACCCGCCGCTCACGGCGCTGTTCACCTGGCTCTTCTTCGGCATCGGCATCACTTTTTATTTCCTTGCCGGCGGCATCATCATGCTGGCCGGAATACTCATCGCCACAATGGACCTGCAAAAAGATGCAGCCATCGTGACCGAGTGAAACGTGAAAGGTGAAAGGTAACAGCAACGAAACGCGCCATCCGACGATGCCTTTTTCCATCCTCCTCCCTTTTCTCATTTTACTTTTCACTTTTCACTGAGTCCTTGCTCTCAGCTTAAGGTGACTCAACTTAACAGACTATCCAACATGGCCTTTTTCCATCCTCTTTACTTTTCACTTTTCACTAAGTCCTTGGAATCCCCTTATGGACTTCCCGATTGATTGCAATTTCATTTTATGCTAGAAAAAAGACAATACGACGCCCGGAGGAACAAGATGAAGAACAGGAAAGCGCCGAGGAAGATGGAAGAGAAGAAGGTCATCATCAAGGACGACGACCAGACCTACAGCTGCCAGCTCACCGACATTTCCGCCACCGGCTTATCCGTCAGCACCTGGCACTTCATCCCCACCTACAAGGAGATCGGCGTCCTGATGGAGATCGAGGGCAGGAAAGTGCCCATGAAGGGCAGCGTGCGCTGGAGCATCGACGCCGACCTCAGCAAGAACAAGAACGGCAAGCTGGGCATTCTCATCCTCGATCCGCCGCCGGAGTTCCTGGAGTACGCCAAAAAGATCACCGGGAAATAGAGACAAAGCAAAAAGTTCGATGTTCGACGTTCGACGTTGAAGAAAAGAAGGATAAAAAGAAAATAAAAGAAAAAGAAAGAAGCGGGCACGCGAAACAGGAGTGAATATGAAACTCACGATCCAGGGCATATTGATGATGGCACTGCTGGCGACGGCGGCGCTGGGCGCTGAAGAGCCGGGGATCTGCAGTCCCTATCTCGGCCAGACCCCTCCAGGGAGCGTGCCGCAGCTGTTCGCCCCGGGAATCGTGGCCACGGGCATGCACACCCGTGATCTGGCCATGACCCCCGACGGCCGCGAGATCTACTTCTGCGTCATCCTGGGCCAGTACAAGCTGAGCAGCATCATCGGCTGCCGCTTCGAGAACGGCCGCTGGAGCGCCCCCTTCGTGGTGCCCGGCCTGGACGAGCCCGGGGTCCATTATATCGAGCCGCACATCTCCCCGGACGGCAGGAAGTTCTTCTTCGCCTCCAATCGCCCGACCCCGGGCAAGGCTTTCAGCGAGCGCGACGAGGATATCTGGGTGATGGAGCGCCAGGGCGACGGCTGGGGCGAGCCCCGCAACCTGGGGGCCCCGGTCAACACCCCGGGCGGCGAATTCTTCCCCACCACCACCCTCGACGGCACTCTCTATTTCACCGGCCCCGAAAGCGACGGCAAGGGCGAGGCCATTTACCGCAGCCGCTGGGTCGATGGCAAGTACGCCGTCCCGGAAAAATTGCCGCCGCAGGTCAATTGCGGCAAGGCGCGCTACAACGCCTGGTTCGCCCCCGACGGCCGCCTGGCCATCGTCCCGGCCTGGGGCCTGGCGGACAGCGTGGGCGGCTGCGACTACTACGCGGTGTTCGCCAACGGCGACGGCACCTGGAGCGAGCCGGTCAACCTGGGCGCCGCCATCAACACTCCCGCCAGCGACGAGCATTCGGCCTGCCTTTCTCCCGACGGCAAGTATTTTTTCTTCATGTCGCCGCGCCTGCCCGCTTCGCTGCCGGCGCATCTGACCTACGACGCCATCGCTAAAATGCACGGCAGCGCCCCCAACGGCAATCCCGCCATCTACTGGGTCGATGCCTCCTTTATCGAAGCATTGAGGCCCAAGCCGGTGACTGAGATAAAATAAGTGTTTGTGTTAGTGATAGTGGTAGCAGGAGAACGGAAGTAAGATTAAAATCCCAAATCCCAAGCACCTGTGACTAAAATTAAAAGACTGGGAAATACGTGACGCGTAACTAGTGACGCGTGACACGAAAAGAACCAGGCTCCAAATTCCCATGGCCCAAATGAAAGCCCCTCTTTTTATCTTCGGCAAGGTGCCAGAGACTGCATAAATTTAGTACTAATTATTGCCGGGGCTCTCTTCAATCTTTTTTTCTATAGTGTCTTGCTGACACTGGCACTGACACTTTCTTCTCTGACTTTTGCCTTTTTACTTTTGCCTTTATCTTGCCGTCTACCGTTTACCGTGTACCGTCCACCGCTATCTATCCAAGCAGGTTTATTCTGGTGAAAATGTAATCCAGCTCCTCTTGCTTCAGGACCACGCGATAAAAATCCGTCCCCGCCAGCGGCTCCGGTTGGAAGCCCTCGGCCTCGATGTACTTCTCGCTGCGCCGGCGGTCGAACCAGTAGACCAGCCGGGCGCGGCGGCTGTCGAACTCGATGGCGGTGATGCCGTGGCGGCCGATGCCGCAGCCCGAGTTGAACAGGCAGGGCAGCAGCGGCCCGGCATGGTAGAGGCCTTCCCCGCGTTGCCGGGGCTCCTTGCCCTGCAGCTCGACATACTCCTGCTTGAGGCCGGAGAGCTGCCGCTCCAGGTCCGGCTTCTCGGTGGCCGTTGCCTGCGGGTAGCGGCGGATGAGGTTCTCGATCTCCATCTTCACGCTGTCGAGGCGCGGCAGGGACTCGAACAGCGGCCGGTGGGTATGGCCGATCACGGCGGGCATTTTCCTCGCCCGCGCGTAGAGGTAGGCCCTCTGCTCGACGCGGAAGCGGCGGCGGCTGCTGCGGGCCACCGTGTAGTTGCCGATGCCCAGCGGATGCAGCAGCCAGCGCAGCAGCAGCGCGCCCAGGCTCTGGAACACCCAGTCCAGGCGCGAGACCTGATGGCCGTGGAAGAGCCAGAGCCGCTTTTCGCCGATCTCCAGCCGCAGCGACTCGCGCACCGGAAAGGGCAGGTCGCCCGGGCGGCGGCGCAGCAGCGCCAGGTCGTGGTTGCCGGCCAGCTTGAAAAAGGCGTCGCGGGCGGCGAAGCGGGACCACAGGGCATAGATGTCGAGCCAGCGCGTGGCGATGCTGGCCAGCGAGAAGCGCGCCAGCTCCTCGATGTCGCCGTTGAGCACCAGGATATATCCCTGTTTTTCATAAAAATCGCCGAGAACGGCGCGGAGGATGGGAGCGTTCTTGGCGAAATCGTCGGCGGCGCCGCCATCGCCCAGGTGCAGGTCGGAAAAAACGACCACCTGGCCGCCTTCCTGCAGCCGCAGCAGCGGGGCTTCGTCGTACAGCCGGTCCAGCTTGCGCAGCAGCCCCGAAGAAAGAGATTTCGCTTTCGCCATGAATATAGAATACCAGAAGAACCAGTGTTAGTGTTAGTGTCAGCAAGAAAATCAACGAACTCACAGTGACAGTGTCAGCAAGAACCTCACCGAACTCCCGGTGATAGCGTTAGCAACAGCATCGGTTGAACCATTGCGGCTTCTCTTCACGCGTTTCGCGTCACGCGTCACGCGTCACGGAAGACCATTGATTCCTCTCGACCTCACCTCAACAGCTCTATCCTGGCAAAGATATAATCGAGATCCTCTTCCTTGAGCACCACCCGGCAATAGTCGCTGTCGCCGAGCCGCTGCGGCTCATAGCCGGCGGCCTCGGAGTACTTCCCGGAGCGGCGGCGGTCGAACCAGATGACCAGGGCGATGCGGTTGCCGGCGATCTCGATGGCGGTGATGCCGTTGCGGCCGATGGCGCTGCCCGAGTTGAACAGGCAGGGCAGCAGCGGCCCCTCGTGGTAGAGGCTCTCTTCCCCCCGCGAGCGCCGGTCGCGCCGCCGCTGCTCGATGAATTCACCCTTCAGGCGCTCCATGCGCTCCCTCAGTTCCCGCCGCTCATCCGCCCCGGCCGCGGGATAAGCGCGGCACAGGCTCTCGATCTCGAACTTGACGGCGTCGAGGCCCGACAGCGATTCGAAGAGCGGCCGGTGGGTATGGCCGATGACCGCCAGGATGCCGCGTTCCCGAGCGTAGAGATAGGCCCGGCGCTCGACGTGGAAGCGGCGGCTGGCGCTGCGCGCCACCGTATAGTTGCCGATGCCCAGGGGGTGCAGCAGCCAGCGCGTGACCAAAGAGCCCAGGGCCTCGAACACCCAGTTCAGGCGGTAGAGCTGGTGCCCGTGAAAGAGCCACAGCCGTTTCGTTCCGATCTCCAGCCGCAGCGATTCGGCGACCGGGAAAGGCAGGTCAGCGGGGCGGCGCTGCAGCAGGTCCAGGTCGTGGTTGCCGGCGAGCTTGTAGAGCGCGCCGCGGTCGGCGAATTCCTGCCATGTCGCGTAGACCTCGATCCAGCGCGTGGCGATGCCGGCCAGCGAAAAGCCCGCCAGCTCCTCGATGTCGCCATTGAGCACCAGGATGGAGCCCTGCTCAAGGTAGTGGCCGCGCAGGACGGCCTGGAACAGCCCGGCGTTGGGGGCGAAATCGTCGCGGCCGCCGCCGTTGCCCATGTGCAGGTCGGAAAAGATGACCAGCTTGTCGCCGGCGCCGAGGCGCAGGACCGGCGCTTTTTCATAGAGCTGGTCCAGCTTCTGGCGCGAGCGCAGAAACAGTGTTTTTTCCCCCATGCATGCATAAGGATAGCAAAAAATGGAAAAAACGCAAAAGGCAACAGGGAGCATATCGCTATTCCCCGAAGCGGTGGATCAACAGCGAAGCGATGCTCAAAGCGGATAAATACAAATCTTTTTTGGAATGATGGCCGCCCTTTTGTCCTGTTATTCCCTATTTCGCCGCCGCAGCATGATGATGCCGCCGCCGGAGATCAGCAGGATCATGCCGGCCGAGAAGATGGACTTGTAATTCTGCAGCATGGAAAAGCGGATGATGCCGAGGACGGCCAGAACGGTCAACGCCAGGTAGATCCCGAAAAGCACCTTGCGCGCCAGGCCGTTGGCTGCGGGAGTATCCTGGGAGCAGCGTCTGTTGAACCAGAGCAGGCCCGCAAAACCCAGCAGCCCGAGAGCGCAAAAGATCAGGAAGAACAGGGTGGGATTTCCAGGCTTGGCGATCTGCGTATAGAGCGCGGCGCCGATGGAGCTCCCGAAAAGAGAGCCGATCACGCCGTAGAGAAAGGAATATCCCATGTACACCGCCTTGCGGTCCTGGGGCGCGATCATGCCGATATAGGAATAGTACTTGGGGTGGGCCGTCATCTCGCCGATGGCAAAGACAAAAAGTAAAAAGAGAAAACTGAGGGAGCCGATCAGCATGCCGCTGCACATGGTGGGGATGGGCTTGCTGTTCTTGACCAGGCGGCTGACCACAATCTGCAGCAGGATAATGGTTCCGGCCGAAATGGTTGTGGCCAGTTCTTCGCTGAAGGTGAAGCCGGGGATGAACTGGCGCATGAACCCGTTGACCGCAGCCGTATTGATAAAATCGCGCAGGTACCAGAGGATCGTGCCGAAATTCTGAAAATAGAGGATCCAGAAGATGGAGTAGATGAAGATCATCAGCATGAAGCGGGCGTCGCCAAGGACGATCAGGGCGTTCTTGAAAGTGGTTTTCAGCGACGCGCCCCTGCCGGGCAGCTGCGGGTCCTTGAAGAGAAATATCGCGGGTATCAGCATCACGGCCGTATAGAGGGCCGAGGCCATGAAAACCTGGTTCCAGGCAAAGGCCTTGGAGCCGCGCAGGATATTCACCACGATCGGCGCCAGAAAGGCGCCAAGATTGATCATCCAGTAGTAGATGCCGAAGCCGAAGCCGGAATTGGACTCGTTGGTGCTGCGGGCGATCGTCCCCGAGATAATGGGCTTGAAAAGTCCGGCCCCGACAGCCATGAACAAAAGGGCGACAAAGATCAGGCCATAGGTATGAAAAGTGCCGGTAACGAAATAGCCGCCGGAGAGCAGGCTGAAAGACAGGATCAGCATGCGCCGGTAGCCGAATTTTTCGGACAGCGCCCCGCCCAGGATCGGAACGATGTAGACGACCGCGTAAACGATGGCCTGCAAAAACCCCACGGCATCTTCGCTGAAACCGGGCCCGCCGTTGATCAATGACGTGGTCAGGTAGATCGCCAGCACGGAATTCATGCCGTAGTAGGCCCCGCGCTCAAAGAGCTCCATGATATTGGCGATCCAGAACACCCTGGGGAACGCGGACGCCTTTTTAGGGTTGCCGTTGCTCATTTTCTGCTCCATCACAGATAGGCATCAGGTCTTGCATTTTTGCTTTTCACTTTCAATTTTCCTGATCGCCCGGCGGACGCGGATATCCTGCACGCCTGGATGATCGGCCTGGACATGAAGCCATCCGATCAGACCAAATGGAATAATGTAAGACCGGACACCTTTGTTCTCGCCCCCCGCCCCTTCGGATCAGAAACGGAAGCAGAGCCCCGCCCGGACTCCCGGGCCGCTCAGGTCGAGGGTGAAGGGAGTGCCCGTTGCCGGCCCGCCATCGGGCCGGACCGCCGGGCGGGAAAAGAAATCGTCGCCTTTCCACCACCGCCCCTTCTTCTGCTCCGCGACGCTGGACAGGATCCCGCCGGTTTTCTGGTCCTGGACCATGGCGGAGCTGACGCTCTCCCCGGTCACGCGCGTCACCCGGGACAGGAGATAGGCGGCTTCGACAAAGATCCCCAGGCCGCGCCAGACGGCCACATCGATCCTGAACCCGCCCTCGAGGGCCGGACCGCTCCCCCGGCCCTCCATGGCCAGATCCTGCGTGCTGTCCAGCCCCAGCAGGCCGTCATGCAATATTTTGAGTGAAGAAAGACGGCAGGCGGCGAACATCCAGCCGGCGTGGACGAACTCCGCCACGCGGACGCCGCTGCCCATGGCCTGGCTGGCCTGCGCCCCGGCATGGGGGAAAAGCATTTCCACTCCCATGCGGTAGTCGGGGAACTCGCTGATGACGGAAAATTGTTCGGGAAACGGGAGGGACTCCGTATCGCCGTTGAAAAAGTCGTGGGTCAGGGAATACACCGAGGCCATCCGGCGCTCGGACCAGCTGATGCCCGCGGCCAGGGAGAGCCAGCGGTTCGGAAAGAAGCGCAGGCGGGCCGTCAGCGGCTGGATGCCGCCCAGGGTCTTCAGCATGCCGTTGGGCCGGCCTCCATAGCTGGAAACGATAAGACCGTTGAACGCGTAGTCCCAATAGTATTGTTGCGGGAGACGGTGGCTGGCCTCGAGGTCGCCGTAGATGGCGCGATTCAGCACGCCGGGCTCGTTGGCGAAGGCGCCGGCGCTGAACTCGACCTGCCAGGTTTTCAGCGGGCCTGCGTCCGCGGGCACGGGCGCGTCCGCTTCCGCCTCCTCTTCGGGGGCGGCGCCCTCCGCAGCGGGCAGCCGCTCCAGCGTAATGCGCAGGGTCATCGACTGGTCGGCGGAGAGCCGGATGCCGGCGGCCACGTAGGAGCGGTATCCCGGCAGATCGAAACTGACCTGGTAGACGCCCGGGGCCAGGCTAAGGAAGTTGAACGACCCCTTGACAAAGCCGGTATACACCTTGGTGGTGGCATTATTGCCCACGTTGACCGCCGTCACCTCGACGCCGGCCAGGAACTTTCCCTGCTCGTTTTGAACGCTGCCTGAGATACGGGCGCTCGTCGCCTGGCCGGCAAGCAGGCCGGTGGTGAAAAAAGCCATGGAGTAAAACAGTACGAAAATCCGCAGCACTCTGGACACGGCTCCTCCTTGCCGGGCGCAACGGGGTCGGCTGGCGCCGCCAGCGGTCATGCCCGGGCCATCACGCTGCTCGTGATCCGTCAATGTAGCACAACAGCGCCCTTTGTTCAAATCAAGTTTCCGAGTGAGCGAATTGCCGGGGCAACGGCTCCGGGACTCCGCAAATGCCTCTTGACGAAAGACATGCCGAAGCGGACAATATTGGCGGACGGTCATGGCGAAAAGCCGCGAGACGGCTTCAGAACGCCGGGATCATCCATCAGCGGAGGTCGGGAATGAAAAAAAATGTTTTTTTACTGTCATTTTTGCTGCTGTTGCTTGTGTATTTTCCACTGCCGGGCTCGGGCCCGCAGCCGTCCGGCAAGGCCCCGCTGCCCGCGAACCGCTGGCAGTCGCCGCCGGAGGACTGGCTGCGGGTGCTGCACGCGCCGCAGTACTTCTCTGCCTGGACGGCGCCGGGCGGCAAGACCCTGCTGCTGGCTGATCCGCTGCTCTATCCCCCGCTGGCCGAGCTGGCGGCGCCGATGCACAAGCTGGCGGGGATGCGGGTGAATCCCGCCAACAACGGTTTCCAGGGCCAGCATGGGGACACATCGCCCCGCCTGGTGCAGGTGGAGAGTGGCGACACGATATCGCTGCCGCTGCCGCCGGGGGCCGAGCTCCTCGATGTGGAGTGGACCGCCGACGGCCGGCGTTTCGCGCTCACCGTCGGGCTGAGCGACCGGATCGGCCTCTGGATCGGTTCGCTGCAGGGCGACCTGGACATGGTCAAGGATATCGCTCTCAATTCTCTGCTGGGCGCGGCCGTCAGCTGGCTTCCCGACCAGAAACGGCTGCTGATCCGCGCCATCCCCGAGCGCGGGCCCGCTCCGCAGGCGCCGGCCATCCCGGTGGGCCCCGGGATCCTCGAAGGATCGGGGGCCTCGGCCCGTTCAACCTACGAGGCCCGCAACCTGCTGGAAACCGCTCATGATGACGCGCTTTTTGACTATTTTGCCGCCTCGGAGCTGATCCTCTACGACCCTGCTACCGGCAAAAAAGAGACGATCGGCAAGCCGGCGCATTACGTAACGGCCGATTTCTCCCCGGACGGCAGCTTTCTTCTTGTGGAGCGCCTGGTCGGGCCCTGGTCGCACGAGGTCCCCTGGTGGCGTTTCGCCACCGAGATCGAGGTCTGGAACGCCCGGGGCGAGCTGGCGGCAAAGATCGCCTCCCTGCCGCTGGCCGACCAGGTCCCGGTTCATGGCGTGCCGCTGGGACCGCGCTCGGTTTCGTGGCGTCCCACCGCACCGCACCAGCTGTTCTGGGTGGAAGCGCTGGACGGCGGGGATCCCGTGGCCAAGGCCGCCCATCGCGACCGGCTGATGAGCCTGAGCGCGCCCTTCACCGAAGATCCCCGCGAGGTCTTCCGGGCCGAGCACCGCATCGAGCCCTGGAGGAACGCCTGGGGCGAGAGCGGCGGCATGCTGATGCTCAGCCAGCAGGAGCGCATCCGGCGCTGGCGCTATGTCTGGCTGCTGGACGTGGACAAGAACACCTCCCGCCTCTGGTACGACCTGGATGAGGACGACCGCTATGGCGACCCGGGCGTTCCCCTGTTCCGCCCGCTGGCCAATGGCCGCTACGTGCTGCACCAGAAGGGAGACGCGGTCTATTTTCGCGGCAGCGGCGCCACCGACCAGGGCGACCGGCCCTTCCTGGACCTGCGCCGCCTGGACGGCGGCAGGACCGAGCGCCTCTTCCGCTGCGATCCCAGGCGCTACGAATACTTTGTGGCCTTCGCCGGGGATGAAGACCGCTTCATCATGCAGTCGGAGTCGGTCAGGGAGATGCCCAACTACTTCCTGGCCACGCTGGGCAGGGAGATCAGGGCGCCGCAGGGCGAGGGCACCCGCGCAGTGAAGCGCAGGCCGATCACGAGGTTCGCGGATCCCGTGCCCGAGCTGCGGCGGATCGAGAAGCGCCTGGTGCGCTACACGCGCAAGGACGGCGTTGCCCTGAGCTTCCGGCTGCTCCTGCCTCCCGGCTACAGGAAGGGAGAGCGGCTGCCCACGGTGCTCTACGCCTATCCCATGGAGTACTCTGGGGCGGCCACCGCCGGCCAGGTCAGCGGTTCCAGCCAGCGCTTCATGCGCATCGTCGGCGCCAGCCACCATTTCTTCCTGCTGCGGGGCTACGCCGTGCTCGACCAGACCGCCATGCCCATGGTGGGCGATCCCGAGACCACCTACGACACTTTCGTGCCCCAGCTGGTGGCCGACGCCGAGGCCGCGGTCGCCAAGGCCGTCGAGATCGGGGTGGCGGACCCCCAGCGCATCGGCATCATCGGCCACAGCCACGGCGGGCTGATGGTCGCCAACCTGCTGGCCCATACCGATCTCTTCCGGGCCGGCATCGCCCGCAGCGGCTCCTACAACAAGACCAACCAGCCGTTCGGCTTCCAGGCGGAGCGCCGCTCGCTCTTCGCGGCCAGGGAAGCCTACATCGCCCTTTCGCCTTCCTTTTTCGCCGACAAGATCAAGGAGCCGGTCCTGGTCATCCACGGCGACGACGACTCCAATCCCGGGACGCGGACCTACCAGTCGGAGGTATTCTTCGAGGCCGTGCGCGGGACGGGCGGCGTCACCCGGCTGGTCCTGCTTCCTTTCGAGGACCATGGCTACCGCGCCCGCGAGAGCGTGGAGCACGTGCTGTGGGAGCAGCTGCGCTGGTTCGACATGTACTTGAAGGGAGACGGGGCACCGCCGCAGCAATAAACCGCAATACCCTGCAGAGGTGCCGATGCCAGGCTATGAACTGCGACTGAGATGCCCCTGCGGGTTCGCCAAGAAGGATGACCTGCTAAACAAGGAAAACATCAGGATCCTTTGCCCCAGATGCAGGAAATATTCCCTGGAATTCGAGATCACGACGCTTTGGGATTAGACTTGAAGACTCAGCGGTGTCAGGCCTTGAATCATCAGGTCAACTTGATTTCCGCTTCAATTCACATTTCAAGACCTGCCCTCAGTTCACCTTGAGTTGAATGATCGCTGGAACAAATCGGGATTTATCCCGTTTCTCTATATTGAACAGTCGCCGAAGGAGAATTGAATGAAAAAAGTACTGTTTGCGATTCTTGTCGCCCTGCTGGCCGTTCTTCCAGCCGCCGATCTGGCGGCCTGTTCCACGATCAAGCTCCAGAAGGGGAGCGAGCTGCTCTATGGGCATAACCTCAACAACAATGGCTCCGATATCCCCGGCATGATCTTCGTCAACAAGCGCGGGGTTTTCAAGACCGGGCGCACCTGGAGCGAACTGGCGACCCGGCAGGGGGGCGACCCGTCCACCCTGCGCTGGATCTCGCGCTACGGTTCGCTGACGTTCAACACCTTCGGCAGGGACCTGCCGGACGGCGGCATCAACGAGGCCGGGCTCTATATCTGGGAGATGGGGCTGGGCGGGTCCGATGTTGCTTATCCCCGCCATCCCGGCCTGCCGAGGCTCAACCAGATGCAGTGGATGCAGTATGTGCTGGACAATTTCGCCACCATCGACGATGCCGTGAACGCGGCCCGCGCCATCGAGCTCGACGGCTGGGGCTGGCACTTCTTCGTGGGCGACGGCGAGGGAAACTGCGCGGCGATCGATTTCGTGGACAACGAGGCGGTCGTGCACCGCGGCGCGGAGATGCCGGTGGCCGGGCTATTCAACGCCCTCTACAGTTTGGAAGTGGAGCGCTCCCGCTATTTCAAGGGTCATGGCGGCCTCTGGGACATCGACATGAAGGACATCCGCGTGCCGCGCTACGTCAAGATCGGGCAGCTGCAGCGGGACTACGACCCGCGGCAGGACGCGGTGGAGTACGCCTTGATGATGCTGGACGCCATTTACGTCAATGAGGTCGCCGACTGGTCGGTGGTCTTTGACGTGCGCCGCGGCAGGGCCTACTTCCGCACCAGCTGGAACCGGGCCGTCAAGAGCTTCGATTACAAAAATCTCGACTACTCCGCCGCCACCCCGGTCCGGGTGCTGAACATCGACATCAGGGAAGCGGGCGATGTCGGCGGCCTTTTCAAAGACTACAGCCATGAGCTTTCCGCCGCGTTCATCGCTTCGCTGCCCATTCCCAAAGGCTTCTGGGAGATGGGGGGACTGAACAAGGAGGAGCTCGTGGGCCGGTTGGCGCGCCATACCGAGGGGGCTGCCGATCCCGCCCGGCAGGATTTCGCGGGCACATGGCAGGCGGCGCCCGCCGCCCCCGGCGAGGAGCCGCGCTGGCAGCTCAAGATCTCGTGCGCCCGGGGCGCTGTTTCCGGAACGATCACCAATGCCAGGGGGTTTGTCCGGGATACCCCCATCGAACAGATCTCACTGACCGGCAATGAGCTGCGCTTCGTATTCCGCAGCGCCAGGGAGGAGCAGTACATGTTCGCCAAGGCTGCGCTCGCTGGCGGCATGATCAAGATGGGCCTGGCCGGGATCCAGGATCCCCTTGGCGATTATGAACTGAAAAAGGAAGGCAAATAGGGCCAGGGATCAGGCCTTGACGGCCTGATGCCCAAGCGATCCCGATTGCATGCAAACAAGCGCCGTTCCTCAAGGCCTTACAGGCCAGCGCGTTCCAACAACCAGAAAATAACGGCGATGACCGCGATCAGGGGAGCGATGACCAGCCAATCATTCACCTTGAGGAGACGCGGCAGGGTCAGGTCGCCGTAATCGCCGAGATGGAAGATGCGGGCCTTCAGTTTCGGGTAGAAAGCGGCCAGCATACCCGAACCGATGAGGATGCCCGGAAGACCGCCGGCCAGGGCGTCGAGCCAGCCGTTGCCCAGGGCGGCGGCGATTGTGCCCGGGCAGTACCCGAGCAGGGCGAAGCCGATCCCGAACAATAGCCCGCCCGCGGCATTGCGGCCCCAGGAACCCGTCTTGGGTTTGATCTGCACCCAGCCGAACCCCTTCATCAGATGGATGCCGATCGTGCCAACGGCGACCGCGGACAGCATGATCTTGACCACGGTGAAGTCCTTCAGGAGCAATTGGCCGATAATCACGTCAAAACTGGCCACGCCGCCCTTTTGCAGGAGAAATCCGAAAACCACTCCGAACAGCAGGCCCCAGATCAGCTGGGAAAGTTTCGTGCTCATGTGATTTCTCCGCTCCTAGGCGATGACGCGGTACAACAGAAATGCGGTCGCGATGCCGCCGATGAAAAAACAGAGCGCCGAGATCCAGCTGGAAACGGCCAGTTGCATGGCGCCGCTGATGCCGTGGCCGCTGGTACAGCCGTCGGCCCAGCGTGAGCCAAAACCGAGGCATACGCCTCCGGCCAGGGCGGCGAGCAGGCGGACCGGAATATTGCCTCCATGAACGGACGCCCAGGTATCGGGTATCCAGCGCAAGGCGAAATCACCCGATGACTTGGCGGCGATGAAGGCGCCGATGATCATGCCGATGACCAGCATCCACTGCCAGTCGACCACCGGCTTGTACTCCCGGTAATAGGCTTTTTGCTCGACCTTGCGGCCGCGGAACAGCCGTTCGATCATGCCCGCCGAGCGGGCGAACGAGGTGGAGCAGCCGAGGGTGTGGCGGGAGACAAGCAGCGTGAACCAACTCAACACGCCGATGGCGCAGCCGACGATATACGGGGACCAGCGGATTTCCGTCAAACCATTCATGGGGTCATCCTCCTGTGGGTAATCTCACTTTCCGACGAACGGGTCATTTTCCTCGAGGCGCGGCCCATGCGGGTTGATGCAGACCGCGCAATGGCGGGCGTAGCCGGCGGCGCTGTAGCCCGTCATCCCGCCGGCGACATTGGCAATGGACCGGAACCCGTTCTGGGCGAGGATGCTCGCCGCCAGGCTGGAGCGGTTTCCGGTGCTGCAAATGATATAGACCGGCTTGTCCGGGTCCAGTTCCCTGGCGCGTTGGCGCAGGTCGGGGGCCGGGATGTTTATCGCTCCGCCGATGTGCTCGTCTGCGTATTCGGACGGAGAACGCACGTCGAGCAGCACCGTGTCCGCCGCGCCGATGACCCGGTCATGCAGCTCGCGCGCCGAGATCAGGCTTATCCGCGCCGTACCGCGCCCCTCCACCGCCCAGCCGGCGATGCCCCCGTCCAGGCAGGCGACAATGCGGTCGACGCCCACCCGGCGCGCCCAGACATTTGCCTTGACGGCGTCGTCGTAACTGTCGGCGACAAGCAGGAAATCGCGGTCAGTGGGCAACACCCAGCCGGCGAAGGTCGGGAAATTGCCGTTCAGGTCGAGATGCCACGATCCGGGGATGTGCTGGCCGGAAAAGGCGCTGTAATTCCGGACAT
Organism: Acidobacteriota bacterium; assembly: GCA_025456205.1. Taxonomy (GTDB): domain Bacteria; phylum Acidobacteriota; class Aminicenantia; order UBA2199; family UBA2199; genus UBA2199. The sequence continues at coordinate 15,803 of JALOLA010000050.1, forward strand.
CGAGCACGGCGTGGCCGGGCAGGGCCAGTTGCCTGGAGAAGCGGTCGGGGCCCCATTCTTCCAGGGGCGGCAGGGCGGAGCATAATTCGGGGCCGCGGCGGTTGATCCCGCTGCAGCGGGAGAAGTGGTCCGGAGCGGGCGGCATGGCCGAGGTCAGGGAGCGGATGAAATCATCCACGCCGGCGATCTTTAAGGCGGAATTGCAGAGCCGTTCATAGCCGATCGTCGTCTGCCACTTGGCGCCCAGCGAGCGGCCGCAGAGTGAACCGGCGCCATGGGCCGGATAGACTTCGCAGTGGTCGGGAAGGGTCAACAATTTGCGGTGCAGGCTATGATACAGTTTTTCGGCGAGTTCCGCGGCGCGGCCGGGGAACAGGTCGGGACGGCCGACATCGCCGACGAACAGGGTGTCGCCGGCAAAAACCCCGACCGGAGTCGAGCCCCGGTTTTGATCGCTGACCACGTAACTGACATGCTCCGGAGTGTGCCCGGGGGTTTCCCACACGGTCAGGCGCATGTTCTCCAGTTCGATCGTTTCGCCCTCGGCCACCGCCCTGTGTTCGAAGCCGCAGTCGGCCGATCGCGGAGCGACAATGATCGCTCCGGTCCTGGAGGCCAGCTCCAGGTGCCCGGAAATGAAATCGGCGTGCAGGTGGGTTTCGATGACATGGGTGATCCTGACGCCGAGATCGCGGGCCGCATGAATGTAAACGTCCACGTCGCGCTGGGGATCGATGACGGCGCAGGTCTTCCGGCCGGCCAGCAGGTATGAGGAATGGGCGATCTTGGGGACGAAAAAATGTTTCAGCAGCATGGTTTCTCCTTATTTCAAGTAAAACAGAGAGATCATCGCGACCACGATCAGGTGAAACGCGATCGTCATCGCGCTGCCCGCTTTCAGGTAATCCCTGCTGCGGTAGCCGCCGAAGGACCTGAGCAAGGCGTTGACCTGGTGCGTCGGCAAGATAAAGGAATTGGAGGTGCTCAGGGCGACCAGGAGCAACAGCGGCCGCGGGTCCAGGCCGCCGATGTTCGCCATGCCGATGGCCAGGGGAGCGAGGATGACCATGGCCGCGATATTGGACATGAACAGGGAAAACAGCGTGGAGAGCGCGGAAACCGCGGCCAGCAAAACAAGGGTGGGAGCGCCCGAGAACCCGGTCATGACGGTTTCCGCCAACAGGGCGGCGGCCCCGGTTTTCTGCAACGCCGCTCCCAAAGGGATCATGCCGGCGATGAAAAACACGACCCTCCAATCAACGGCGCTGTAGGCATCCTCGAAGCTCAGAACCCGCGCCAGGATCATGGCGACCGCTCCGGAAAGGAAAGAGATGGAGATGGGCAGGCCCAGAAATGTCAGGACAATTGCGAAAGCAAAAGAAAGCGCGGCGACTCCGACCTTTGACCGGTCCTTTTTTTGATTTTTGGGCGGATTGACCAGAACGAAATCCCCCCCTATCTTCATGTCGTTGATTTTTTCCCATAGGCCATGGACGATGAAGGTGTCACCGCTGGAGATCCTGACATCGGAGAAATCGCCGCGGATGAGCTCGTTGCCGTGGAATAAGGCGACCGGTTCGACTTCAAAGCGGCGACGCAGGTTGTACTGCCGGATGGTTGTCCCGGCCAGGGCGGAGCGGGGAGGAATGATGGCCTCGGCGAATCCCGCCTGGCCGGGATCGTCAAAACACTGGAAGCAGCTTTTTTCTTTCTCCAGGTGGAGGCCGAAGTCCTCGACGAAGCGCTTGACACTGTCGTCCTCACCCAGAAGTGCCAGGGCCTGTCCGGCCTCGAAGCGGCTTTCCCGCCAGGGTGCGTAAGCAATGGTTTTTTCGCGGGACATGCCCAGGATGTTGAGCCGGTATCGGCTCCAGATCCCGATTTGTTCGGGGTTTTTTCCGATCAATGCATTTTCAGCGGGAATGACGGCGTGATGGACGGCAAAGGGCAGGGACCAGGCCTCGATCAGCTCCTGCTGGGGAGATCTGGATGCCGCGGCGGCGCTCCGCGGCAAAAGAAAGCGGCCGAGAGAAAGGAACATAAAGACCCCGCTGGAGAGCAAAACCAGGCCGATCGGGGTCACGGCGAACAAGCCAAAGGGAGCGAGCCCGGCGTTGCGGAGAAAATCGTTGGTCAATATCAGCGGTCCCGATCCGGTCATGGTCAATGTTCCGCCCAGGATGGCCGCGAAGCCGAGCGGCATGATCAAATCGGTCTGGGATATTTTTTCGCGCCGGGATATATCGAGGACTGCGGGCAGGAAAAGGACTGCGGCGCCGACGTTCTGGATAAACGCCGACAGCGAGCCGGCCGCCAGGAATACCATGCCGATCGTTTTGTTGCGGCTCGTCCCGGCCAGGCGAATGACGGCGTCGCTGAAGCGCTCCATCATCCCGGTTTGGGTGATGCCCCGGCCCATGATCATCAGCGCGATCATGGCCATGACGGTGTTGCTGGAAAAACCGGAAAGGGCCTCGGCAGGGGTGAGCGCTCCGCTCCAAGCCAATGCCAGCAATATCAGCAGCGCGATCATATCGATGCGCAGCAGGTCGGTGACCAGCATGATCACGGCAGCAGCGAGGATAACGAAGACGATGGTCATGAAAGCCGACCTTGGATCAATGAAGATCCCTTGTTCTCATGTTGCGAATTCTAGGAATAGCGGCAAAAAATGTCAAGTAGGCTGATGGTGGCATTCTGCCCCTGAGCGTTATGCAATGAACTCAGCTTCAGGACAGCGGCGTCTTTGACGGCGGACTCTCCGATGTTTTTCTCTGATTAATCGATCGTTTCAGCGGTCATGAGTCAAACATCAAACAGGGACGGTGTTGGTTTTTTTGCACAACTCATTTTTTCGCTTTCTTATCATGCCTGCACATCGACCCCAGCGAGTTCATCCTGACGCCGACGAGCTCCAACAGCCTGGTGCCCAAAAAATTCCCATTTGCATAGAAACAAGCACCGTACCCAATTACCTCCATTGCGTTACCTGCGCGGCCAGCCAGGCCAAAATTCGGCGAACGGCCTCCTGACGGCAAAGGCTGAGGCAATGATCGCCGTCTGCGAACTCGTGCCATTCCATGGTCGGGACCGCCGCCAACAACGGCGCATAATGCCGGGGCGGGAAAAGCTCGTCCTGCCTGCCGGTCAGCATGAGCAGCGAACGGCCGCGCAGCCGGTCCGCATGCGCGTCCAGCGCAGGCAGCGCTTGCCACTGCGACCGCAGCTCCTCGCCGCTGACACCATGCAGCATGCCCGCGAACTCATTGAATGTTTCCAGCGGCAGCGGCGCCCTGGCCGGAGATGCCAGGGGACAGAGAGCGACCATGGCCCGGAAGCCCGTATCCATCGCGCCGGCCATGAGGGCAAGATAACCGCCCGCGCTATGTCCGATCAAAACAAGCCGGTCGGCATCCACGCAAGGCTGTTCCTTCAGCCACTTCGCTGCCGCGAGCAGATCGTCTTGCCGCCCTGCCAGCGAAAAAGCTCCCTCCGAGCCCCAGGAGCCCCGGTAGTGGAAGTACAGGCAATTCCAGCCGGCATCGCGAAGCGCATAAGCGATATCCAGGTTCTTCTCAACACCCGGCAGGCCATGAAGCAGGATGGCCGTAGGTCGCGGCCCCTGCCCTGCGGCCCGGTACAATCCCCCCAGAAGCCTGCTGCCCTTGGACTGGATCGTGACACCATCCAGTCCGGCGCAAAACGATTCGCCAGCAAAATCGATTTTCCCCATGCTGGGATTTTATAGAACTATTTCTGAAACAGCAACAGGACAAAAATGGGGTCGGTCCTTGAAAGGGGAATTTGTGCTGCCAAAGTAACAAAGTCAAGCACCGTCCCCAAGTGTCGCTTCTGATTCATGGTGAATCCCCTCTTTATTTTAATATCCCGCTTTGCGGTTGACATTGACATCATAGGAAAGGAGGAGAGTCTTGTCAATTAAACTCCGGGGAAATTAAATAAATTAAGCAATAGACGATTCTGCTTGAGAACATTCATTTTATTGAATATTGAAGGGACTCTCCGCTGAATGCATCTAATTGCATATTTTTCTCGATCGCCATAGTTTTACTTCGCAAAGTAGCGCGGCAATGCCCCTTTTATGCCGCTGAAGTACTCCTCCTGCCAGGTATCGTCGATCTCCAGGAATCCCGACCACCCCTCCTTGCCCTCGCACTCCAGCTCGGCCTCCACGGCGCGGAAGCGGTAATGGTCGTAGACGTCCAGGACATGCACGGCATAGGCCGCTGCCAGGTCCCGGTCGCCGCTGACGATCAGCAGGTTCTCGTCGTTGGAATAGGAGGCCTTGAAGCCCAGGTTGTGGCTGCCCAGGATCACCGAGCAGGAAGGCAGGCGCGGGTCAATGACCACGATCTTGTCGTGGATGATGGCCCCCACCCCGCCGTAGGCCGCAAGCTGCTCCACGCCGAGATCGCCGCACAGCGTCTTTTCGTCGATGCGCGCCGCGCGCACGATGGAGATGTTGCCGTCATCGAAGGTATTGGGCGATTCGCCCTTGTCCAGCACCTTGCCGTTCCTGTCCTTTTTCATCGGTCGGTAATTGGGCATGGCCTGGGGGCTGGAGACGGCGCCGGTGACCAGCAGCGAGCGGTCCATGCGCCCCAGCTCGATCGCCTCGCCGATGATGCAGTCGACGCCGCGCTGGGCGGGATAAAAGGCCAGGAACAGCACCGCCTCCCTGGCATGGGCGATGAGCTTGTAGATCGCGGCGAGATCCGGCGGGGTCGCGCTCTTGCTGTTCGCGCCCGCTTTCTGCCGCCGCTGCATATTTGGCGAGAACCAGGCCTCGACGCTACGACCATTGGCCATTTGCACGCGCACCGGGGTTTCGTTCGACTTGCGGAAGGGCTTGCCCTGCTGGCTGTCCTTCATGGCCTTGCTCAGCGGCTTGGGGAGCGGGAGAGGATCGTTCTTGAGGCGCTGCCAGTAATCCAGGTAGGCGCCGGCCACCGCGTCGTCCTCGACCAGCAGGGCGTTGTTGGTCTGGCCGGCCAGGCCGGTGGAGGTCCAGTTGGTGCTGCCGGTGAGCACCGCGCGCGGGCTGCCGGCGGGCGGCACGTGGACGACGAACTTGTTGTGGCCGATGTGGATGGCGTTGTTGAACATGCGGTGCTCGATGTCAACGCCGGCGTCCACCAGGCGCTGGCGCGCCGCCTGGTTGCGCTTGTCCCACTTGCCGCCGCTTTCCCCGGTATTGGCCAGGATGACGTGGATGCGGCCGGCATTGGCGACCAGGATCCCCTCCAGTTCCTCGTCCTCCAGCTCGTAGAGGGCGAGATAGAATTCCCCGGGGCGCTGGAAAAGGTCGCGGATGAGCGGCAGCACGTCGCCGGCCAGGTACTTGCGGATGCCGTCCACTGGATCGGTGAGCTTTTTCAGCAGCTCGTCCTTTTCGACCTTGCCGTCGGCGTTCAGGACGTTGCTCAGCCACTGCGCGGCCAGGATGCCGTTGGTGAAGGTGGAGCAGAACGGGCCGATGCGCGAGGTGACCAGCAGGTCGTTGGTCAGCGCCGCCGGGCCGAGATAGGCCAGCGGCCGCGGCGCGCCTTCGTAGGCCGCCACGTCTTCCCAGACCGGCTTGCCGTTGCCATCGCGGACCGTCTTGCCTGCCGCGTCGCGCTTGTGGACATGGAGGGTTTCGCGGCCGTTGGGCGGCACCGGCAGCAGGCCGGGCTTCAAGTCGCCTACCGGGCGGATTTCGTAGCGCACGCGCACCTGGTCGGGCCGCCGTTTCTGGCTGTCCCGGCGCTTGCGCAGGGTGAGGTCGCGCCAGCTCAGCTTCTGCACCGGCCAGACGCCGGTGTCCTGATACGCCCAGCGCGGGTTGCCTTGCCCCGCGAATGCCACCCAGGAAGGAAGCTTGGCGCGGTCCTCCTCGCCACTGGCCAGGCGCACCGGCGTGCCGTCCTCGTTGAGGTAAACGCGCGTGATCTCAAAGCCCAGGCAGCCGTCGATCCTGCCGTCGATGTCCCAGGCGATGAACGCCACTTCGTTGTTCGCCCACGCCCGTGCGGAAGTGATTTTGCCCATGTTTGCCTCCCTATTTTTTCTCGTCCCGGCACAGCATCTCCCCCTTGGTCAACCAGGATACCCCGAAGGCGCCAAGCATGACGCTTTCCAGCACCAGCACAACATTCCCCTTCTCGAATCGCTCGCTTCCCAGGGTGAGATAGAGTATGACGAACATGGCCAGGGAAGCCAGGATGATCACTCCACAGGTCACATAGATGCGGTTGCGCTTGCATTTTTTTGAACCCGGAGGGATCATTTTATGCCTGCTCAAAGTGAAAAGGAACAGGGAGTTCAGAGCCAGCAGGATGAAAAATACGGCGGCAGCGGAAACATGAATCATATTGGAAAGCAGTGGGCTCGTCTGCAGTAGCCCGACCGGGAGCGAGTCGCCTCCAGGTCCAGGAACTGGGAAAAAAGCGACCGCGATGCCCGCGATTCCGATCACCCAGGTAACGATGTTGTCGATCGTCCGGTAGCCCTTGTACGTGATCAGGAAAACGGAAACAACAAGCAGGATGCCGATGAAGAAATCCCTCATGTTGGTATGATAATAAAAACTGATGGAGTGCTGGCAGGGCAGGCCCGAAAAAATGATGCCGCCTAAAATGCAGATCAGCGGCAGCATGATCCCCAGTACCCCGATGAGGTTGCGCAGGGACATATAGGAAAGGATGATGCTCTTGTTCTTGCCGCCGATCATGCCTCCATATTTCGCGCTCGCGCCAAACAAATAAAGCTCGGATCTCGAATTAGTGCTTTTTTTTTCGCCCATGCCATGCCTCCATGTAGCTAAACTTATACTTGAATGCGAAGATCGGCACCGGTTCCAGGATCATTTGTCCCCCGCTTGGATTTTGTTCGCCAGGCCGCTTAGATCATATTCTTCTGAAACATTGTTTTTGGGACTCACGAGCGCTTCACTCGGGTTCGTCGT
>JALOLA010000006.1 GCA_025456205.1 Acidobacteriota bacterium
CATCGGCGAGCGCAACTACTTCATCTTCGAGCAGGGCAGCGTCGAGAAGATGGTCAACCTCAAGCCCAGCGAGCGCCGCATCCTGATCGAGGAGGCGGCGGGCATCGCCCAGTACCTGGAAAGGAAGAAGGAGACCGCCGGCAAGCTGATCATCGCCCAGCAGAACCTCGACAGCCTGGAGCTGGTGCTGCAGGAGAAGAGCAACCGCCTGCGCGAGCTGAAGAACCAGGTGCATTTCGCCCGCCGCTACCGCGACATCAAGAACTCGCGCAACGACCTGCTGAAGGCCCTGCTGAAGAAGAAATACATGTCCTTCAAGGAGGATTTCGACCGCCAAGGAAGCCGGATCATGGAGTTCATGAACGGCGAAACGGCGCTGCTCAAGGAGATCGGCGAGTGCGACAAGAGCGTGCTCGAGCTTGAAAGCAGGCGCTGGACCCTGGACCAGGGGCTGAAGAACAACCAGCAGTTCATCTTCGACCACAACAACAAGCTCCTGGAGGGCAGCAAGGAGATCGAGAAGACGCAGCAGCGCCAGGAGTTCATCCGCCAGAAGATGGCGGAGCTGGACCAGTTCGTCGCCGAGAGCGAAGCCGAGATCAGGGAGATCGACCAGCAGGAGAAGGCCCTGGCCGCGGAGCTGGCCGCCTTCGAAAAGGAACTGGCGGGCCAATCGGGAGGCGACGAGGAGCTGGAGCGCGTCCTGGAGGCGACCCGCAGGGCGATCGCCGGGCGCAACATCGAGGACGGCCACCTGAAGAAGGCGATGTTCAACCTGCAGGTGGAGATCTCGCGCAACCGCAACGAGTCCACTCACCTGGAGAAGAACCTCTCGCGCCTCGAGGGCGACATCGCCAGCCGCCGCCATATCATCGCCGACCTCGAGAAGCAGGGCCAGGACCCGGAGATCGCCCAGGTGGAAGCGGCGGTCCAGGGGCTGGCCGGGACGCTGGCGGCCCGGGAAGAGGAATTCGCCCGGGCCGGCGCCGGGTTCGCGACGGCGCGCGCCGATGTCGAGACGATCGAAAAGCAGCTGCGCGAAGCCCAGAACGAGATCGCCAACCTGGAGCGGCAGAAGGGCAAGTACCTGGAGATCAAGGCCAAGATCACCGGCGGCGAAGGCCGGTCCGCCCCCCGGGGCCGCGGCTTCCTGCAGGAGCTGCTGGTGGCGCCCAAGAAGCTGCACGCCGTGCTGGAGAGCTTTTATTTCGACGAGCTGGACGCGCCGATCATCGCCGACGCCGAGGACGCCCTGCAGCCCGAGCTGCGCAAGGCCTTCCTCAAGCGCTCGGCCGCCGCCGCCCTGCCCGACGCCATCCGCCGCGAGCCCGGCTTCCGCAATTTCGTGAAGGAGCTGTTCGAACTGGAGGACAAGGCGCTCAAGCCGGGTTTCCGCGACGGCGTGCTGGTCGACACGCTGAAGAACGGCCTGGCCATCTACGCCCGCTACGGCGTCGACATCGTCACCGAGAGCGCCGAGGTGATCGGCGCCGGCGGCGTGCTGATCAAGAACCGCGACCGCGGCATCCTGGAGGTGCTCGACGAGATCAAGGCCATCGAGAAGCAGGTCGCGGCCCTGAACGCCGGCCTGGCCGGCATCCGCGCCGGCCTCGACGAGGCCGCCGCCCGGCGCCAGGAAAAGGCCGGGCAGCTGCAGCTCGCCGAGAACGCCCTGGGCGCGCAAAAGGAGCAGGCCATCTCGCTGCGCTCGCGCCTGGAGGCCCTGGGCCGCAGCCGCGACCTGGGCGCCAGGCGCATCCAGCTCACCGGCGCCGAGATCGACGGCTTCGCCGCCGAGATGGAGAAGCTCAAGGCCCGGCTCGCCGAGCTGGAGAAGCAGAAGGCCGAGCTCGACAAGCGCTACGAGGGCCTGGAGCGCGACAAGGAGGAGGCCGCCGGCGAGAACGAAAAGCTGCAGCAGCAGCTCAACGAGAAGGAGAAGGAAAAGATCCAGCACGACAACTCCCTGAGCCTGATCCGCGAGAAAATGAGCTCGCGCCGCAACCTGCTGCGCGAAAGCAAGGCCCGGCTGGAGAAGCGCCGCCAGCAGATCCAGGGGTCGACCGAGGAAAAGCAGCGGCTGGAGCAGGAGATCGCCGGCAGCGCCGACAAGATCAAGGAGATCCAGGCGCGCGCCAAGGTCCTGGCCCTGGAAAAAGGGGAGCTGGAAAAGCTCATGAAAAAGGACGAGCAGGCGCTGGACGAGGTGAACTCGCAGGTGAAGAAGATCGCCGCCGACCTGGCCGCCAAGCGCAAGGTCCTCGAGGAGTGGCGCGAGAACAAGAAGGAGAGCGAGATCCAGATCGCCGCCGTCAAGAAGGACCTGTTCCAGCTGGAGGAGATCGCCGGCCAGGAGCTGGGCATGGAGCTGAAGGACATCGAGGCCGACCCCGTGACCCTGCAGAAGGAGACCGGCGAGCTGGACGGGCAGTACACCGAGCTGGTGAACAAGCTCAACCGCATGCGCGAGAGCGACCGCCTCAACTTCTCCGCCGAGGCGGAATACGAGATCCTGGAAAAGGACTTCAATTTCCTGACCGGGCAGAAGGAGGACATCGTCAAGTCCATCGCCGACATGAACGCCGCCATCGCCCGCATCGACAGCGACTCCAAGCAGAGCTTCCTGGTGGCCTTCAGCGCCATCAAGGAGAATTTCGTCAAGAACTTCAAGATCCTCTTCGAGGGCGGCGAGGCGGAGCTGGCCATGACCGACAGCGAGAACGTGCTGGAGGCCGGCCTGGAGATCCAGGTGCAGCCGCCCGGCAAAAGGCTGCAGAGCATCCGCCTGCTCTCCGGCGGCGAGAAGACGCTGACCTCGCTGGCCTTCCTCTTCTCGCTCTTCGAATACAAGCCCTCGCCCTTCTGCGTCTTCGATGAGGTCGACGCCTCGCTCGACGAGGCCAACATCCAGCGCTTCCTCAAGTTCCTGCACCAGCTCAAGAGCAAGACGCAGTTCGTCATCATCACCCACAACTTCAAGACCATGGAGGAAGCCGACTACATCTATGGCATCAGCATGGATGAGCCCGGCGTTTCCAAGATGTACTCCATGAAGATGACCTGAGGCGGTCCATGGAATTCACGGGCTGCATCCAGGTCTATACCGGCAACGGCAAGGGCAAGACCACGGCCGCCCTCGGGCTGGCCCTGCGCGCTGCCGGCCGCGGCATGAAGACCTACATGGCGCAGTTCATGAAGAAAGGGGAGTACGGCGAGCTGCTGGCCGTCGCCCGACACCTGGCCGGCCTGGTCACCATCGAGCAGTTCGGCCTGCCCGAGTTCCACCATCGCGACCGGGGGGTTTCCCCGGCCGAGGTGCAGGCCGCCGAGGCGGGCCTGGCCGCCGCCGCCGCTGCCATCGCCTGCGGCGACTACCAGATCGTCGTTCTGGACGAGATCAACACCCTGCTCCACTTCCAGATCGTGCCCGTCGAGCCGGTGCTGCGCCTCATGGACGACCGCCCCGCCGGCGTCGAGCTGGTGCTGACCGGGCGCTATGCCCCCCAGGCCGTCCTGGACCGCGCCGACCTGGTCACCGAGATGCGCGAAGTTCGGCATTACTACCAGAAAGGGCTGCAGGCGCGCACCGGCATCGAGAAATAGTCCCGAGGAATTTCTCGGGAAATCCCGGGAAAATACCGTCCCGAATGCCCATACATAAGGGAATAGCGATTTTTTCCTTGACTTTTTGATTTGAGTGGTATATGAAGTATACTGTCAGGGAAACATTTTCGATTCAGGAGGATCTCGATGAAAAAAATTATTTTCCTTTTGCTCATTTTTTGCTTCGTTTTTGCCGTCAGCGCCGAGGAAAGAGTCACCCGGCTGGGACAGCATCCGTTCTATAAAAGCAGGGACCTGAAGCCCGAGGACCTGAAGGTCATCGCCCTGGACAAGGCCGGCGAGGTCAAGCAGGGCTTCGAGCAGGCCGGTTCCGGCGAGCTGGTCTTCGCTTTCCTGGAGCAGATCCAGAAGGCCGACGTGCAGACCGTTGACCTGAACCCCGGCGACACCGTGAAGTGGATGCTTTTCAAGAAGGGCCGCAAGGTCCAGGTCAAGAACGACATGGTCTGGGCCGGCAAGAAGCCGATGACGGCCTATACGTTCAATGTATTCCGCGATGGCAAGCTCTATGAGTTCATCGTCCCCAAGATCTGCGGCAATATCTCGCTGAAGAGCGTCTCCGAGGTCCCGGCCCCGACCTGCGCGCTGAACGTAGAGCCGGCCGAGGCGGTCCTGGGCACGCCGCTCAAGATCGACCTGTGCAAGTCGCAGAACATGGTCAAGGCCGAGGTGACGGTGACCGATGCCAGCGGCGCGGTCATCAAGACCATCGCCATGACGCCGGAGAGCTGCAGCGCCGAGCTCACCCTGGACCAGGTCGGCGAATACGTGGTCAGCGCGGCCGTCTGGGGCCAGTACGAGATGAAGTCGCCCTCCGGCTGCGAGATCGCGGTCAAGGTGCTGGAGCCCGCCCCCATCGCCCCCCCGCCCCCGCCCCCGACGAAGAAATACGGCACCGTCAAGCCGCTGGCGTTCCTGGTCGAAGGCGGCCCCGGCCTGCTCAAGGGCACCTACACCGGCATGATCTGGGCCCGCGCCGGCGTCCTGGTCAACGTGGTCAAGGACAGCCTGGACGCGGTCTTCACCCTGGGCGGCGGCGTCCCGGTCCAGGGCGATCCCTGGAAGTCCATCCTGATGGGCAACGCCCTGCTGAACGTGCACACCGGGCCCGCCTACGTGGCCGGCGGCCTGGGCTTCAGCAGCAAGGACTGCGAGCGCGAGTTCAAGAAGGGCGGCATCGACCTGGTCGGCCAGCTGGGCATCAACCTGTTCCGCAGCAACGATGCCACCGGCTCGATCTTCGGCGAGCTCCGTGCCCCGGTCATCACCGAGGACCGCGGCTTCGAGCACAACCACAAGCTGCTGCTGGGCTTCCGCTACATCTTTTAGTCACGGCCGATACGAAAACCGAGAGGGCCAGGTCCCGCGACCTGGCCCTTTTTTATTTGATCCCCTCCCCGCCGGCCGTCCGGCGGGTCCGCCGGTCTTGACATCGGCACGGAGGACTTCCTATAATAGCAACAAGGAGAGAGCCCGATGAAGAAAATGATCTTATTTACCGCCCTGGCCCTGCTGTTCCTCGCGCTCCCCTGCCAGGAGCAGGAACTCCCCCCCGTCCAGGCCCAGGAGCAGCCCCAGGTGCAGGCCGAGGAACCGCCCCAAACGCAGGCCGAGGAACCCCCGGCGCCGCTGCAGGGCCGTGACCTTGGCAAGGTCCGCTTTCCCGCGGCGTTCATCCATGCCGGCAAGGAATACCCGGCCGGGGATTATTGGCTGTTTCTGACCGCCAAGGACGGCCGGTCCATGTTCGTCGTCCAGGACGCCCAGAAAACGCTGCTGTTCGAAGATCTGGCCATTATCAAGCCCGGCGGCTACAGAGGCGGCAGAGGCTTCCATGTGGACATTAACAGGATGAGGGACAGGGAGTATATCCGCCTCAAGATCACAATGCCCGGCGAATGGGCGCTGGGCTATTTCCTGCTCAAGAAATAACCTCGCGAATCCGCCGGCGCCGGGGACCCGCAGCGCTCAATCGTCCGAACTCTCTTCCTCGGTCTTGTAATAGTTGTAGATCTTCTCGTGCTCCTCTTCGTTGCAGAACTCGAGGGGCTCCGTCCCGGGCAGGAAGGCCTCGCTGAACGGGTACAGGCAGTCCGGGGTCACCAGCCGGCCGGTGTACTTGTCGATCTCGATCATGTAGACCCCGGACGGGGGGCGGAACTTGCCCGTTTCCGGGTACTTGGCCAGGTACTGCTCCATGAATTTAACGAAGATCGGCGAGGCCGTCTCCGAGCCGGTCTGTTCCTCGCCCAGGGTCTTTTTCTGGTCCAGGCCCACCCAGACGCCGACGGTCAGGCTGGGGGTGAAGCCGATGAACCAGGCGTCGGTGAAGTCGTTGGTCGTCCCCGTCTTGCCGCCGACGGGGGCGGGCAGTGCCCGGGCCCGCCAGCCCGTGCCGGAACGCACCACGCCCTGGAGGAGGTAGTTCATGATGAACGCGGTCTCCTTCTCGATGACCTGCTTGCGCTCGGGGAAGTTCTCCTCGACGATGTTGTTGTTCAGGTCGCGGATGTTGCGGATGAAATAGGAATTGACGCGAACGCCGTAGTTGGCGAACACGGTGAAGGCCTCGACCATCTCCTTGAGGGTGACCTCGAAGGCGCCAAGGGACAGGGACATGTAGGGCTTCAGGTCTGAGGTGATGCCGAACTTCCTGGCGTAGCGAACGCCGACCTCCGGCGTGATGGCCTCCAGGATGCGGGCCGTGACCAGGTTGCGCGACAGCTCCAGGCCGCGGCGCATGGTCAGGGGCCCCAGGAAGTCGCCTTTATGGTTCTGGGGTTCCCAAAGCTGCTGGATGGATTCGTCGTAATACGAATAGGGCTCGTCCTGGATGATGGTCGCCGGGGAGAAGCCGTTCTCCAGGGCCGCCGTGTAGATGATCGGCTTGAACGTGGAGCCGGTCTGGCGCAGGGCCTGGATGGCGCGGTTGAACTTGCTCTTCTGGAACTCGTAGCCGCCGACCATGGCCTTGATCTCGCCGGTCTGGTTGTCCACGGCCAGGAGCGCGCCCTCCACCTCGGGCTCCTGCTCCAGGGCGAGCCGCAGGCTCCTCTTGCCGGCATCCACAGCCTCGATGCGGAACAGGGCCACGTCGCCGGCCTTGAGCAGGCGCGACAGGGGCAGGTTCGTCCACTTGGCGCCGGCGGCGGGCAGTTCGCCGCTGTAGCGGGCGATGCGCACGTCGGCCTTGGCCTTGCCGACCGCCAGCACCACGCCCTCGATGATCTGGCCGGCCTCGATGCGGGCGTTCTCCCAGGCCGGGAGCGCGTAGCCGGCGATGTCCAGCTTGTTCTCCAGGAGGTTGAAGAGCTTCTCGCGGCGGCGCCAGCCGCGGCGCTTGTCCAGCGTCCGCAGCCCTTCGCGCAGGGCGTCCTCGGCCCATTTCTGCGTTTCGCCGTTGAGGGTGGTGAACACCTTCAAGCCGCCCTTGTAGAGCAGGTTGTCGCCGTACTTGGCTTCCAGGTACTTGCGCGTATCCTCGGTGAAATAGTCGGCCAGGGACTCGGCGCCGGCGTCGGCCGGCTTCTCCGGCAGCTTCACCCGCAGCGCGTCCTGGTATTCCTTGATGCCGATCTGCTTGAGCAGCATCATCTTCAGCAGCACGTAATTGCGCCGCTTGAGCACGTTCTGCGGCCGCTTGAAGACGGCGTACAGGCCGTTGGGGTTGGGCACGATGCCGGCGATCATGGCCGCCTCGGCGGTGTTGATGTCGCGGATCGACTTGCCGAAATAATGGCGGGCCGCCGCGCCCACCCCGTAGATGGAGCCGCCCAGAAAGATCTTGTTGCAGTAGAAGGTCATGATCTGGTCTTTGGTGTACTTCTTCTCGATCTGGATGGCCAGCAGCATTTCCGACAGCTTGCGCGACAGGGAGAACTCGGGGGTGAGGAAGAGCCCGCGGGCCAGCTGCTGGGTGATCGAACTGCCGCCGCCCCACTTCTTGCGCAGCAGCACGCCGCCGACGGCGCGCACGAAACCGCGGATATTGATGCCCCAGTGGGAGTAGAACTGGTTGTCCTCGGCGGCGATGATCGCTTGCTTGAGGATGACGGGGATGTCGCCGCCCTTGACGATGATGCGCTTCTCGATGGCGAAGTCCTTGATGGCGGCGTTCTGGTCGTCGTAGAGCGTGGTCATCACCACCGGCTTGATGTCCTCCAGGTTCTTGATCTGCGGGAAGCCCTTCTGGTAGACCAGCACCAGGCCCAGCAGGATGCCGAGCAGGATCGTGGCCAGCATGCTGACGGCGATGAGCAGGACCTTCAGGTTCTTGCGGAAAAAATTTCTCATGGGGCACCGCCAGTATACCATATCCGCCGCGATAAAAAAATCGGCCCGCCGCCGCGCCGTGGCCGCGGCGGGATTGATTTTTCCCCCGCCATTGCCTATACTCAGCCGCAGGTGGTGCCATGATCAAGGGAGTCGGCGTCGACATGGTCGAGATCGGCCGGGTGAAAAAGCTCATCGAACAGGACCGGGGTTTCGCCGAGCGCATCTTCACCGACCGGGAGATCGCCTACTGCGAGAGCAAATACTCCCGGGCCCAGCACTACGCGGCGCGCTTCACCGCCAAGGAGGCCTTTTTCAAGGCGCTGGGCACGGGCTTTCGCGATGGCATGAGCTGGCGGGACGTGGAGGTGGAGAACGACCCGCTGGGCAAGCCGCAGCTGCGGCTGACGGCCGTGGCCCTGCGGCAGTTCCGCAGGCGCAAGCTCAAGAAGGCCATGCTCTCGCTTTCGCACACGCGCGAGATGGCCGTCGCCCTGGTGGTTATCGAGTAGCCGGCAATCCCATAACTGAGCTCTATGTGTTAGTGTTAGTGTTAGCAAGAAACCAAACGAACTGGCTTTTTAACCGAACTATCGGTGGTAGTGGTACCGGTAGTAGCAAGCCCTGTAAAGACAATAAAAATCAAAGGCAAAAGGCAAAAGTAAAAAGGCAAAAGTGAAGAGCTATTGACCAGAATTAATTAGCATTAGTTCTTTGATGGCTGTTACTACCACTATCACTACCACTACCACTTATTTAATTCTTCAATACTGCGGAAAGGCTTTTTGCTATTTCAATTTGATCAGGTCGGACGTGACCATGCCGTAGATGATGCGCGAGGTGTCGTAGATGTTGACGCCGCATTCCCGCGAGATCTCGTTGATGCTCTTCTTGCCGTCGATCTTGGCGATGATCACCCATTCCATGGTCGACAGCGAGATCTTGCGCCGCTCCTGGCGGTCGATGGAGCTGAACTCGGGGATGGCGTCGATGGAGCCGATCTTCTTGCGCAGCAGTTTCCACTCGTCGATGCGCCGCGCCGCTTCCATCAGCAGCGAAGTGATGGGGCGGATGACGCTGCTGCCGGTGTCGAAGGCCCCTTCCTCGAAGACGAACTCGCCGTCGTCCCAGGAGATGACGGTGAAAATGGCGTCCTCGCCCTTGTATTCCTCGACCTCGGCGTGGACGATCTCGCCGGCTTTCAGGTAGATCGCTCCCTTCTGGCCGTTGGCGCGGGAGAGGGCGAAACGCCCGGTCTGCTTGGAATTGGACACCAGCTGCATGATGTCGGCCAGGTTGATCGAACTCAGTGATCCTTTTAAACTCATGATTTCACTTCTTTTTTAAACAATTTTGAATCTAAATAGTATAAAGATTTCTTGCATTTGTCAAGTTTGCCGCCAAAAGCGAAAAACCGGGCCGCCCCCGGCTCTAGGTTTACTCGCGGCGCGGTTTTTCCTATAATGGCCCCATGGAACCCCGCAAGCGCATGGAATACCTGGCCGGCGAACTGCTGCGCCACCAGCACCTCTACTACGTCCTGGCCCGCCCCGAGGTCAGCGATGCCGAGTACGACCGGCTGCTGGACGAGCTGCTGCAGCTGGAGATGCGCTTCCCCCAGTACGCCAGCGCCAACTCCCCGAGCCGCCGCGTCGGTTCCGACCTGGACAACAGCTTCCCCGAGCGGCCGCACGCGGTGCCGGTGCTCAGCCTGGACAAGCTCTACCAGCCGCAGGAGGCGGCGCAATGGCTGCGCAAGACCGCCGCGGCCTGCGGCAACGAGCCCGGCTTCACGGTCGAGGAAAAGATCGACGGCGCCTCCATCGTGCTGTACTACGACCGCGGCGAGCTGCAATACGCCCTGACGCGGGGCAACGGGCTGGTGGGCAACGATGTCAGCGCCAACGTGCGCACCATCGGCCAGGTGCCCCTGCGCATCGCCGAGACCTCCTCCCTGGCCGTGCGCGGGGAGATCTACATCACGCGCGGGGACTTCGCCGCGTTCAACGCCGGCCTGCCCGAGAAGTACGCCAACCCGCGCAACCTGGCCGCCGGCTCGCTGCGCAACCTCAAGTCGGCGCTGGCCGCCCGCGTGCCCCTGAATTTCTTCGCCTACGAGGGCTTTTTCCCGGCCGGCCGTGAAGGCCGTCCCGGGGAAAGCTCCGGCAGGGACCACCTGGAGATCCTGCACCGGCTGGCCGGGCTCGGCTTCCGCGTCCATCCACGGCCGGGTTTCTTCTGCGACAGCGAAGCGCGGCGTGAACGGGCGCTGCAACTGTTCCCCGAGGCCACGGTCGCGCCGCTCTCCGCGGTGGAGGATCACCTGCGCCGGCTGGGCGAGGCCCGCGCCTCCGTGCCCTACGACATCGACGGCCTGGTGATCAAGCTGGTGGAAATGGACATGCGCCAGGAACTCGGCTTCACCACCCACCACCCGCGCTGGGCCATGGCCTACAAGTTCGACTCGCCGCAGGCGCGCAGCGAGCTGCTCGACGTGCAGGTGCAGGTGGGGCGCAACGGCCGGGTGACGCCGGTGGCCGTACTCAAGCCGGTGCAGCTCTCCGGCAGCACCGTCACCCGCGCCACCCTGCACAACCAGGACTATATCGACATGCTGGAGCTGGGCATCGGCGACCAGGTCGGCATTTCCAAGCGCGGCGACGTCATCCCGGCCGTCGAGGAGGTGCTGGACAAGAGCGTGGCGTCGCCTTCCGTGTACCGCCTGCCGGAGAACTGTCCTTTCTGCGCGACGCGGCTGGTCAAGGAGGGGGCGCACCATTTCTGCCGCAACGAGGAGTGCCCGGAACGGCGGCGGCGGGCGCTGTCCTATTTCTGCGCCAGGGAGCAGATGGACATCGAGACCCTGGGCGAGAAGACGATCGCCTTCCTGTTCGCCAGGGGCTGGGTGCGCACTGTGCCCGACATCTACAGCTTCGACGTCGAGCGCCTGCATGGCGAAGAGGGCTTCAAGGAAAGAAAGATCGCCCGCATCCGCGCCAGCGTGGAGGCGAGCAGGAAGCAGCCTTTCGCCCGCGTGCTGGCCGCGCTGGGCTTCGAGGGCGTGGCCGCGGCCGTCGTCGCCGCCCTGATCGCCCACGGCTTCGATGACATCGACAAGATCATCGCCGCGGCCGCCAGGAACGACTGGCAGGCCTTCGCCGCCGTCGAGGGCATCGGCGAGGCCACGGCGCGCCAGCTGGTCGGCCATTTCAGCGCTCCTGCCAACCTTGAAACCATCGCCCGTTTGCGCGCGGCCGGACTGCAGTTCCGCGCCGAGGGCGCGGCGCCAGAACGGGTCGACGACTCGCTCGTTGGCCAGGTCTGGGTGATCACCGGCTCCTTCGCGCGCTTCAACCCGCGTTCGCTGGCGGCCGACGAGATCCGCAAGCGCGGCGGCCGGGTCGCGGAAAGCGTCACGGCGCGCACCACCCACCTGCTGGCCGGCGCCAGCGCCGGCTCCAAGCTGGCCAAGGCCGAAAAGCTCGGCGTCGCCGTCGTCAGCGAGGACGAATTCCTGTCGCTGCTGCGAAAGAACCAGACGAAATAAATTTGGAGGAAGCCATGGATGCACCCGTTTCGGTGACCGTCGACCTGGTGAACGACAAGGTGCGCTTCAACGGCTCGACCCGCGACCTGCCCGTTGTCAGCGCCGATTATTTCCCCCCGCTGGGCGATGGGCAGGGCTATACCGGCCTGGAGCTGCTGCTGCTGAGCCTGGCCGCCTGCAGCGCCACGGCGATCGTTCCCATGCTGCGGCGCATGAACAAGACCGTCGCCGCTTTCCGTGTCATTGCCTCGGGGCGGCGCCGCACCCAGCATCCGACCAGCTTCGAAACGATCGCCATCGAGTTCGTGCTGACCTCGCCGGATGCCGCGCTCGCCGACCTGCAGAAGGTAGCGCGCATGGCCGAGGAGAGCATCTGCCCGGTATGGGCCATGCTCAAGAGCAACGTGGAGATCGTCCCGGCCTTCAAGATCGTCGCCGGCTGAGCCGCGATCAGGAGTTCGGCAGCAGCGGATAGCCGCCGCCGAAATAGAGGTTGAAGACCAGGCGGAAATTGTTGCGGGGAGACAGCGATGCAACGACCGTTTCCGGGGGTGCCCCCGGGAGATGGAGGGCGTTGAGCACGCTGAGCTTCTCCGCCGGCGGCACCCGGTTGCCCTGGCGCCGGGAGCCGCGATAGCCATGGTCCGACTGCAGCAGGATCACCGGCGGCCGTCGCGATCTCTCCAGGATGGCGTCCACGGTTTCCAGCATGCGGCGGTTGACGTACTCGTATTGGGCCAGGTAGCGGCTCGGGTCGGAATGGTCCCAGATGAGCCCGGGGTCCGCGCTGCCGCCGTCGGCCGTGAAAACGAATGGCTCGTGCGGTGAAAGGAGGTGGACGAAGACGAACTTGGGGCCCGGTTCCGCCGCGATGGCGGGTAGCTCCGCGAACACCTGCAGGACGCGCTGCCGGTAGTAGGGGAGCAGGTCGGTCTCGCGCCGCTGCCACATGTCGGGAAGGACGCGCAGCAGGGAGCGCTCGAACAGCGCCCGGTAGAAATCGTCAAAAAAGATCGATGCCCGGGACAGGTCGTAATGGATGCGCCGGTCGGCCGCCTCCAGGAAAAGGTGCTCCATGCAGGCGAAATCGACGACGCGGTAGCCCCGGTTTTTCAGCATGGCGACGACCTGGCTGCGGCGGACGGCCTTTGCCGGATCGGCGTTCCCGGGAAGTCGTCCCAGGTTCAGGATGTCGGCGATGGCCGGCTCGGTCATGGCGAAGCGCGCCCGGCTTTTTTCAGCTACGGCAAAACTACGCCGGCGCAGTCCGTCGACAAAGGGAACCGGGTCGTAGCCGAACAGGCGCTGAGCCGATGCCGGCGAAGCGTATTCGTCCAGGATGAAGCAATAGATGTCAGGGAGGACTACCGCCGCAGTCCGGGCCGGCGGGGAAATCGGCTCGCCGCCGCCGGAGGCTGCTGCCAGGGATCCCGCGACATGAGCAATTATACCGGCGGCGTTCCACGCCAGCAGCGCCAGCACCGCGACGCCCAGGATGCGGTTGGCGGCGGAGAACGACGAGCGGGAGCGGGACAGGGCAACCGCGAGCAGGGTCCAGGCGGCGACGGGAAAAAACAGAGCGAGCGCGTGGGCTGCGGGCGGCGCGAGGTCCGGGGGCAGCAGGCCGGCGATCTCCCCGTAATAGAGTCCGTAGAAGTGGAACAGCACCAGGAAGAGAAAAAGGGCCAGCGCCCGTTTTTCAAGTCGGGCGGAAACCAGCCGGGTGAGGGGCCAGGCGGCGAAGCCTATGCCCAGGGCCGCGATCGCCGCCCAGAGCGCCTGGGCCCATGAGACCTCGCGGATGTTGCGCAGATAGAGATGCAGGACGGGATAGAGGCTGAACAGGAAGGGATAGAGAAGGAGGCGCGGGCGAACTTCTGCTGCGCTCACGGGGCCGATGGCGGGGTCTCCTCGCCGCGCAGCGAATGGGGGCCGGCGCCGGTGATCCTCACCCGCCTGAACTCGCCGACCGCGGCATGCGAAGCGAAGTTGACCACGCGGTAGCTTTCGCTGCGGCCGATCATCTCGCCGGATTTTTTCGGGTGCTCTTCGCATGCCAGCACATCGATCTCTTTCCCGAGCAGGCGGCGGTTGTTCTTCAGCTGGATGGCGGCCTGCAGCTCCTGGAGCGCGTACAGCCGCTCCCTGACCCGCTGCGCGGGAGCGCCGGCGGCCAGGGCGGCAGCCTTGGTATGCGGCCGCGGCGAATAGATGAAGGAAAAGACCGACTCGTATTCCACCTCCCTCAGCAGGGAGAGGGTGAGCTGGAAGTCGCGCTCGCTCTCGCCGGGGAAGCCGACGATGAAATCGGAGCTGAATTTCATTTCGGGCATGGCGCGGCGAAAGGCGCGCACGATCGCCAGGTATTGGGCGCGGGTATAGACGCGGTTCATCAATTTCAGGACGCGCGTCGACCCCGACTGGGCCGGGAAGTGGATGTGGCGGGCGATGTTGCGGTTCCCGGCCATGACCTGCACCAGCTCCGGCTCGTGATAGCCGGGGTAGGAGGTGATGAAGCGGATCCAGGGCAGCGGCAGGCGGGCGAGGCGGCGCAGCAGCTCGGGGAAGCCCGCGCGCCCTCCCGGATCGCGCCAGTGGTTGACGTTCTGGCCCAGCAGCACGATCTCCTTGAAGCCGCTGGCCGCGAGGGTTTCGGCCTCGCGCACGATGGCGGCCATGGGGCGGTGCTTCTCGCGGCCGCGGGTGAAGGGGACGATGCAGTAGGAGCAGAAATTGTCGCAGCCCTCCATGATCGAGACATAGCCGGTGACGGCGCTGCTGCGGGCGCGGGCGGCGGGGACCAGCTCCTGCCAGCGGCGGCTGAAGCCCGCGGCGACCGCGGGGCGGCCGCCAGCCTGCAGTTCGTCGATGATGTCGCCGATGCGGTAGAACTGGTGGGTGCCGACCACATAGTCCACCCTGGCCTTTCTGGCGAAAAGGGCCTCCCTTTCGGACTGGGCCACGCAGCCGGCGATGATGATCTTTCTGGAGGCCGGGAAGCGGCCTACATAGGAGAAGATCTTTTCCTGCGGCTTGGCGCGCACGGCGCAGCTGTTGACGATGATAACGTCGGCCTGTTCTTCGGCGGCCGTGCTCATGCCCCTGGCTTCCAGCAGGTGGCGGATCTTCTCCGAGTCGTTGACGTTCATCTGGCAGCCGAAGGTCTTGATGAAAAAAGTCATCGCCTGGAGCGGGCCAGGAGCAGCTCGGCGGCCTTGAGCACGTCGGCGTTGATGGTGCTGCCGGCCATCAGCCGGGCGATCTCGCGCACGCGCTCGCCCTCTTCCAGCACCGCGGCCGAGCTGTAGGTCCGGTTGTCGCGGAACTCCTTGCGGATGAGGAAATGGCGGTCGGCGAAGCGGGCGATCTGCGGCAGGTGCGAGATGCAGATCACCTGGTTGGCGGCGGCGATCTTGCGCAGCTTCTCGCCGACGAACTCGGCGGTCTTGCCGCCGATGCCCGAGTCAATCTCGTCGAAGATGAAGGTGGCGCCCGACTCGTCGTTGCCGAGCGACTTCAGCACCAGCATCAGCCGCGACAGCTCGCCGCCCGAGGCCACGTCCTTCAGCCGTCCCGGTGCCTGGCCGGGGTTGGAGCTGAAATAGAACTCGATGCGGTCGGTGCCGCTCTCGGCGACGTTGCCGGCGTCGGGCTCGATCTCCTCGCAGCGCACCTCGAAGCGGGCTTTCTCCATCTCCAGCAGGGCCAGTTCCTTGACCACCAGGGCGCTCAGCTTTTTTGCCGCCTGGCGCCGTGCCTGCCGCAGCTGCCCGTGCAGGGCGCGGTACCCCTCCAACTCGCGGGCGATCTCCTTCTCGGTGTCGCTCAGGGAGAAGTGCAGGTTGAGCAGCTCGTCCCGTTCGGCGCGCAGCTGCCCGGCCTTGGCCAGCAGCCCCTCCAGGTCCAGCTTGTGCTTGGCCTTGAGCTTCTCCAGGCGCGCCAGCTTTTCTGAAATCTCGTTCAGCTCGTTCTCGTTGAATTCCACTTTTCCGGCCAGGGAGTTGAGGTAGGCCGAGATCTCCGGCAGCAGGTTGTAGAAGCGGTCGATCTCCTCGCGGAAATGGGCGAACTCCGGGAAGAGCGAGGCCAGGTAGTCGGTGGCCGCCAGCGAGCGGGCCAGCTGGTTGTAGACCGACTCGTCCTTCTGGTAAAAGTCCTCCACCAGGGCGTCGGACCTCTCGAGGATGGTCTCGGCGGCGGCGAGTATCTTCAGGCGCTCCTGCCACAGGGCGTCGTCGCCGGCCTTCAGCCCCAGGGCGTCGATCTCCTGCAGCTGGAAGCCCAGGTAATCTAGGCGCTCCTGCGCCTGGCGGTTCTTCTCCTGCAGCCCGTCCCAGCGCGCCTGCAGGGCGCGCAGTTGCCGGCAGGCTGCGGCCAGCTGCTCCAGCAGCGCCGCGTTCTGGGCGAACTGGTCGAGGTAGACCTGGTGGTTGGCGGTGTTGAGCAGGAACACGTGGTCGCGCTGGCCGTAGATGTTGAGCAGGGCCTCGGCCTTTTCCTTCACCTGGGCGAAGGGGGCGAGCTCGCCGTCAAGGTAGGAAAGGGATTTGCTGCGGGTGACCTCGCGCTTGAGCACGGTCTCCTCGTCGTCGCGGCTGAACAGGGCCTCGACGGTCAGCTTGTCCTTGTCGCCGCGGATGATGCTGGCCGGGGCCTTCTTGTTGAGCAGGAGCATGATGGCATCGATGAGGATCGACTTGCCGGCGCCGGTCTCGCCGGTCAGGACGTTCAGGTGCGGCGAAAAATCAAGCCCGGCCTTCTCCACCACCGCCAGGTTTTCGACCTTCAGATAGGAAAGCATCGCATCACGATATCCGCGAAAGCCGCCGCGCCGTTGCCATCATCCGTTCTCCTTGCCTTGAAAAATATACGTGAAACGGCGGGGGAAGTCAAATGACGCGCATGGGCGAAACATGCTATACTGGCGGGGATGGGCAAGCTAAACCTGCGCGCGCTCCTTTCGGCCTCGGCCGTGATCCTCACCCTGAACCTGCTCTTTTTCAACTACAGCCAGCACGTGATCGTGCCGTTGCTGGCGGCCCTGCTCCTGCTGTACGCCCTCGTCGGCCTTGGGGATGCCCTGGCCGCGGCGTTCAGGGTGGAAGGGCCGGGTCTTCTGGAAAAGGCGGGTTTGGGGTTGATGGCGGCCAGCGCCTATTTCTTCGTGATCGGCTATTTCCGGCTGCTGGGTGGCTGGACCGTCCTCCTGTTCCTGGCCGGCTCCCTGGCCGTCGCCGTCTGGAGGACAGCCCGCCGCCCTCTGGCGGGCGACGGCTTCGCCGGGCTGAAATCGTTCTTTTCCCGGCCGCTGGGCGAATTCGCCCCGTTCCTCCTGCCCCTGGTCTACGCGGCGCTGCCCCCGACGTTCTACGACTCGCTGGTCTACCACCTCGGCATCCCCAACCTCTATCTGCAGAGCGGCGGCTTCGTGGCCATGCCGCAGTTCGTTTTCGCCAATACCTTCATCTATTACGAGATCGCGCTCATTCCCGCCGTCTTTCTCGGCGACATGGCGCCGCGGCTGTTCCACTTTTTTCTTGGCACGCTGTTCGTGCTGGCCGTGGCCGACGAGGCGGCGGCCTCCTGGGGCGTGCGCCGGAAGCTGAATCTGGTTCTGGCGCTGGTCTCGCTGCCGATGACGCTGTTCCTGCTGGCCACCTGCAAGAACGACCTGGCCGGCGCCATGTTCATCTTCCTGGCCCTGCAGCGCTTCCGGCGCGGGGACTGGAAGTTGTCGGCCGCTTTCTGGGGCTTCGCCGTGGGGGTCAAGATCTTCAACCTGCTGCCGCTGGCAGTCTTCGCGCTGTTCGCCTTCAAGCCCTGGAAAAGGGCCGACCTGCGCAAGCTGGCGCTCACGGCCCTGATCGTGGTCCTGGCCGTGTCGCCGCTGCTGGTCAAGAACCTGCGCTTCACCGGCAACCCGTTCTTTCCGTTCCTTTACGAGGCTTTCCCTTCCGACCATTGGGACGGCGATCGCTTCCGTTTCATGCAGGACGACGTGGGGGCGATGGCGCGCGCGCCCGCCGACGCGCTGCGCCTGCCCTACGACCTGTCCTTTTTCAATCACGGCTACGGCGGGCTGGTGGGGCCCCTGTTCCTGGTGTTCCTGCCTTTCCTGCTGCTGGGTCCGCTCAGGGAGCGGAAGTGGCTTTTCTGGGCGCTGCTGGTCCTGGCCCTGGCGCCGTTCTTCACGGCCAGCCTGCGCTTCGTCTATGTCGCGTTCGTGGTGCTGGCGATCTTCGCTACGCGGGCATATGAGACGGCGGGCGGCCGGCTGCTCAAGGCGGTCTTTCACCTGTTGATCGCGATGAATTTCATCATGGGCTTCGCCATGCTTGAAAAATTCTACCAGGCCCATTCCCTGCTGGGCGGCACGTATTCGCCCGAGCAGTACCGCGAGCGCTTCTTTCCCGCCTACCCGGCGATCGCCTACGTCAACCGGGCGGCGCCGCCCGGGGCGCAGGTGCTGGTCGTCGGCGAGACCCGCAACTTTTTCCTGAAAAGGCCCTACCGGCTCTCCTCGGCCCTGGATCACTGCATCGTGAAGAAATACCTGGGCGAAGGCCGCGGCGCGCCTGAATTCTTCGCCGCCATCCGGAGCGACGGCTTTTCCTGGCTGCTGGTCAATTTCAGCGAGCTGGAGCGCCTGCAGGCGGAATACGCCATCCTGACCGCCGCGGAGAAGGAGCGCCTGCTCTACTTCCTGAGCATGCGGGCGCCGGTTTTCCGCCAGGGCGCGACAAGCGTATATCGCCTCGACTGAAGCTCCGCCGGCAGCGCTGAAAGGGAGGCGATGAAAGGATCAGCCGGCGACGGCGACGGCGATCAGGCTCTGGCCGAGCGGCGGCCGCAACAGGCGTGACTCGAGCGCGTGCTGCAGCGGGAAAACAAAGCGGTCGAAGAAGCGCACGGCCACCGGGTCGAGGCCATGGCGGCGCAGCAGGCGGAAATTCCACCACCAGGCGAAATAGCCGGCCAGGTTGAAATAGGACAGGCGCTCCACGCGGAAGCCGGCCCCCTCGAGCTTGGCCCGCAGCTCGCCGCGGCGGTAGCGGCGACAATGGCCGAAATCGCGGTCGATCGTCCCGAAGATCTCCGGCCGCGCCGGGACGAAGAGGCAAAGCGCCCCATGGCGCCCGGCCAGGCGGGCGCGGTAGGCGGCCAGTTCCTGCCCGTCCCCGGGGATATGCTCCAGGACGTTGACGCTGAGGATGGCGTCGAACGGCCGGTCCGCGGGAACGGACGTGATCGTGCCCTGGATGAGCTCGAGGCGCGGGAACAACCCGCGCAGGCGCTCGGCGAAGCGCGGGTCGGGCTCCAGGGCGACGAGGCCCGTGATGCCGGGCTGGCGCAGGAGGAGGGCGGTGAACTGGCCGGCGCCGGCGCCGGCCTCCAGGACGCTGCCGCGCAGCCGGGAGCGGAACTCGGCGAGCACGGCAGCGCGATAGTGGACGGCGCTCTGCAGCGCGGCGAATTCGAAGTCCGCCGCGCGGGCCGGCTGGCTGGGCGGGGCGCTCATCGCCGCTTGAGAAAATTGTACTTGACGATGCACCAGACGGCGCGCACGCCGTCCTTCCAGCCGATCTTCTTGCCTTCGGCGTAGGTGCGCCCGTAATAGGAGACGGGCACCTCGTAGATGCGCACGCCGAGCCGGGCGACCTTGGCCGTGACCTCGGGCTCGAAGCCGAAGCGGTCCTCGCGCAGATCGATCTTCTGGATCACCTCGCGGCGGAAGATCTTGTAGCACGTCTCCAGGTCGGTGAGGTTGATGTTGGTGGCCATGTTCGACAGCGAGGTCAGGAACCTGTTGCCCACGGCGTGCCAGTAATAAAGCACCCTCTGGGCGTAGGCGCCCTTGAATCGCGAGCCGAAGACCACGTCGGCGCGCCCGGCGAGCAGCGGGGCCAGGAGCAAATAATACTCGGCCGGGTCATATTCCAGGTCGGCGTCCTGAACGATGACATAGGGAGCGGTGGCCTGCCTGAACCCAAGGCGCAGGGCCGCCCCCTTGCCCCGATTGGCTTCCTGCAGGAACAGGCGGATGCGCGGCTCCTTGCGCGCCAGGCGCTCCAGGATCCCGCGCGTGCCGTCCCCGGAGCCGTCGTCGACGATGATCAGCTCCTGCACGGGCCGCTGCGCCAGCACGGCGGCGACCGACTGCTCCACGGTGGCGGCCTCGTTGAAGACGGGCATCACCACCGAGAGGCAGGGGGCGATGTCGGCGTTCTGGTCAATGCGCTGCATGTTCATGCGGATTGTAAAGGGCTGGGCGGGAAAACACAAGCCCGGCGCATCCAGGCTACAAGGAGGCAGGGAAGGATGGCGCCGGCAGGGGGGGGCGACTTCAGGGCGCGGGCGTTACTGCGGCCCCTTCCCGGATGGAGCGCAGGACAGCGTCCAGCCGCTCCAGGCTGGAGGGGAAGGAATAGTTCCGGATCGCTTCGGGCGCCAGGTCGGCTTCACGCAAGCGCGAGGGATCCTCGATCAGGCGCTCCAGGGCCGCCTGGATCTCCGGGGCCGAGCGCGGCGAGACCACCCAGCCGCAGCGCGTGCCCGCGACGATCTCGGCGGCGAAGGTGCGCCCGGTGAGGGCCAGGACCGGCCGCCGCGCCTGCAGGTACTCGAAAAGCTTCGTCGTGGCCACGCTGCCGCGCGCCGGCGAAGTGACCAGCAGCAGCAGGTCGGCCCGGCGCTGGAACGCCAGGGCCCGCAGCCGAGGGACGGCGCCGTGGACCAATGCTACTCCGCGCTTTTCCAGGGCGGCCAGCAGTTTCTTTTCGCGCCGCGCCAGGTCTCCCAGCAGGTGCAGGCGCAGCGTTCGTTCGAATTGCGGCCGGGCGGCGAGGAGTCCTTCCAGGGCGGCGGCCAGCGGCGCGATGTCGCAACCGGCATCGGAAAGGGCGAAGCGGCCGGTGTGCACGATATGGAAGCACTCCGGCTCGAGTTCGATCGTCGGCAGGTCTGTTGCGACTTCATTGGGATCGAAGCCATTGGCGATGGTCTCCACGCGGGGATGGCCGTAGTTCACGCGGAAGTAGCGGCTGAGCGGCTCGGAGACGGTGACCAGCGCGGCGGCCTTGGCAACGACGCGGCGCTCGATCCCGGCGTAGGCCCGGCGCACGCAGGCGAAGCGGCGCAGGCGCTTGCTCTCGATGGGTTCGAAGAGCAGACCATCGCGGAAATCGGCGAGGAAAGGGATGCCGCTCCGCTCCTGCAGGCGCAGGGCGATCTCCAGGGTCTCCACCGGGGGGTAGGTGGCGATGATCAGGTCGGGGCGCCAGGCGGCGACGAGCGCTTCGCCGCGGCGGATGGCCGCCCTTTTCCAGAAGCTGAATACCGAGACGCAAATGCCGATACGGTTGAGGATCTCGACGGCGGCGCGCAGGAACAGCCAGCGCCAGAAATTGCGGCCGCGGCGGTCGCGGGTGTGGCTGGGATCATAGACGGGAAAAACGTCCCCATCCTGCCGGGGGCGCTTTTGGTAGGTGGCGGCCAGCATCCGCACCTCGTGGCCGAGACGCGGCAGGTATTTCGCCATCCTGGCGGGCCGGTCCCCGCCGCCGCCGTCCAGCAGCGGGTGATAATAGGTGACGATCAGGATCTTCATCGTGCGTTCCCGCGCCTTCAGCCCCCGGTCAGCTCGCGGGCCAGCGCCAGCAGCCGCTGGCGGTTCGCCGCGGCCGACAGCTCGCGCGCGGCCAGATGCGACCGGCCCTTGAAATATTCCACCCGCTGCCGGTCCATGCCGGCGAGGGCCGCGGCCAGGGCGCCCGGGGTGAAGTCGCTCGCGACCACGCCGCAATCCCAGCGGCGGACGATATCGGCCATTTCCGGCGAAGGGCCGCACAGGATGGCCAGGCGCGCCTGGATGAACTCGAAGAACTTGTTGGGCAGGACATGGAGCAGGTTGAAGGTGGCCGGCTTGAAATAGCAGATGCCGATGTCATAGCGGTGGATGAAGGGGACGATCGCCTCCAGCGGCAGCGGGTCGGGAAAGGAGATGCGCGGGTCATTGCCGGCTCGCTTTTGCAGCCGGCGGAAATAGCGGGGGAAGGTGCGCACCAGGATCAGGTCGAGGCTGCGGTCGGCCCCGGCGCCGGCCATCAGCCGGATCATGTCCTCCAGGCCGCGGTTGGGGTTGGCATTGCCGTGATGGACGAGGCGGATGCGCCCGGGGTCGGGCGGCGACGGCGCCAGGTCGCTGAATTCGCAGCTGTTGGTGATCACCTCGACCGGCACGCCGAAATTCTCCCGATAGGCCGCGGCGATGCCCGCGGATACGGTGAGCACCTGGTCGCAGCGCGGCAGGTAGGTCCGGCACAGGTAGAGGTTGAAGCCGCCGAACAGGAAATTCCAGCGCCGATCGTTCTCCCATTGGCTCGGTGCATACTCGTGGGCGTCGAGCATGACCCTGGCGCCGCGGGCGACGCGGAGCGCCAGGGGCAGGGCGATCACGTCGTTGGCGATGACCAGGTCGAAGCGACTGCCGGACAGCGCCGCCAGCGGCCGCTCGTAATCGTACAGGCTCCAGTACAGCCGATCGTAGCAACCCAGCTTGTAGGCCGCCGCGCGCAGCAGCCGGAGCGGAGGGGAATGGCGCCGCCTTTGGATGGGGACGAAGCGCACGCCGGGCAAGCAAGGGTCCCCTGTCCCCAGGGCCGAGACCTCGTAGTCATCGCTGAGGAAGCGGATCTGGCGGTTGACGCGCGGGTCGCTCTTCAGGTCGGAAAAAGAGATGACCAGTACCCGCTTCATTACCAGGCCTCCTTGGCCGGCAGGTCGAAGATGCTGTGATGGTTGACGATTTTTGAAGGCTGGTTGGCGTGCTCTGAGATTTCAGGGCTCTGGATCGCCACGAGGTGGATAGGGGTGACCTCGAGATAGCGTTCCATGGTCCGCGCGATCCTTAAAATGCGGCTTTCGTGAGTGAGATCGGATGGATGGATATGAATGTCCTGGGCGGCGGTTGGGAATGAGCCATGATTCATTTTATTGGCGCGATTGACCGGTACAGCGTTTCGATTTGTCCGCTTACGGCCTTTTTGGAGAACGCTTCCAGGCAGCGGCCGCGGATGACCGCGCCATCGAATCGGACCAAGCCGCGGAATCGCAAATCCAATGCCTTTGCCAGTTCGCCGGGGTCTTTGGCCGGCACCAACAAGCCGTTCTCCGGAGTTACCATTGATTCGGGCCCACCGCAGCGAGTGGCGATGACCGGCTTGCCGCAGGCCAGGGCTTCCAGCAGCGCCATGCCGAAGGACTCCAGATGGCTGGGCAGCACGAAGCAGTCGCAGCGCCGATGAGCTTCCATTGCCTGGGAGCGACTCAACGGGCCCAACCAGCGCAGCCAGGGGTCGATCCCCATCTCTTTGCCCAATTCCCTGAATTCTTCTGCATCCACGCCCTTTCCGCCGATCTGGAATTCGACCCTGCTTTGTTCCGGGGCATTCAGTCCACCCAGGAAAATGGCCGCGGCTTGCAGCAGGTCGCGGATGCCCTTATCGATCCTGAGGGTGCCCAGCGAAAAAAAGACGAATTTGTCCGCGTTCCCACTTCCTGTAGCGCCGGGATTGAAAAAATCCTCATCCACCATGTTGGGGATGACGTGCGGTTTGGGAAAGCCGCAGGCGGCGATGCGCTCAGCTTGGGAGGGGCTTACGGCGATGACCGCCTGGGCGCGGCGCAGCGGCTCGCTGATGGTTTCCTTTATGGTGCCATTGGCGTTGCGGAATTCAACAAAGGGAAAATCCCCCATATGCTCGGTGATTAGGTAGGGAAGCTGGAAAAGCAGGCTCAGCTTCATGGCGATCCAACCGCCGGGAAAAGTTACATGTGCGTGAATGAGATCCACATGGCCGAAATCGATGCGGACGCGCCGCAGGATCTTGCGACAGGCCCGCTCCTGACCCAGGATGTTCCCCATTTTCCATTTTTTAGACCATTCAATCGTCGGCCGGCGGTATTCGCAGACGTTGGGCGACAAAAAGTGCTTTTTGGCCTTGAACTGCGAAAAAAGAAAATCGGCCAGCACCGCCGCGGTTTTCAACGGATTACTCGCGGAAAGAGTGTAGCGGCGCTGCCCCCAGACGGCGACGGCGATCTTCCAGCCTGGACGCATCTGTCCAAGACCGATGGCCTGCTCTTTGATGAAGATCCCTCGAAGGGATTCTCCTGGCCAGGGATACCACGAAGGGATGATGAGGATGTTCATGCCCCACCGCCCCTGTTGCGCTTCCATCCAAGTGCCAGAGCGAGATTGGCCAAAAAATGAACGGCGCTCACGCGGATTCTTTGCAGGTGATGATACAACGGCATCAGCTTGTTCAGCAGCAGATAAAGGCGGGCGGGATTTTTGGCTGACGGCCATATGGCCATGGCTTTTTTCAAGTGCGTGTCCCCCATGCCGTACCAGCCCCGGCCGCGGCTTACGACACGGCCAAACCAGATGTGGCGGTGAGCCAACCTTTTGCTGGCATTGGCGGTCCATCCCGCATCATCCAGTAGGCCCTTGCTGCCAAGCTCAAGGAAAAGCTGCGCCAGAACTGTCTGGGCTTCTTTTTGGTGGGGCCCCGCTTTTTGGCTTCCCTGCCCGGGATGGATTCGCCATCCGGCGAGAGGCAAAGGCACGCGGCCGAATTCGTAGCGCTGCAACAGGCGAAACCACATCTCCATGTCCTGGGAATACCGCAACTCCTCGTTAAAAAGCCCGACTGAATCGAAGCATGCGCGCCTGACCATCAATGTGGAGCCGTTGATGTACTGGCGGCCGAACAGCGCCTTCAGCGCTTCGTGCCGGGGCAGCCAGGGGGTGGCGACCTTGCCGGTTATCGCGCCAACGGCATCGATGAGGAAATAATCGGCATAGCAGGCGGCGATGTCTTTGCCGCCCAGCAACGTTTCGGCCTGTAGTGCGGTCTTTTCGGGCAGGAAGATGTCATCGTGGCTCAGCCAGGAGAAATAGGCGCCACGCATCTCCCTCAGCCCGAGGTTGAGGGCGCTGGCCACGCCGCCGTTTTCCTTGGCGAAGTAGCGAATGCGCTCCCCGTAGGCAAGGGCGATCTTCGCGGTTTCGCCGCCGTCGTTGGAACCGTCATTGACGACCAGCACCTCGATCTGGGGATAGGTCTGGGCCAGGGCGCTGTCGATGGCTTCCCGCAAATAGTTGCTGCCATTGTAAACGGGGATGACGATGGAGACCAGCGGAGTGTTTCTGCTATTCATTTCCCAGGGTCATTCATCCAGGCATTCGCTCCTTGTGCCGCGCAATCGCATCCTGGTAAAACTGCAAATTGCGCATGACGTACAAGGGAAAGGAATATTCCTCTTCGGCGATCTTGCGTCCCTGCTGCCCCATCGTTATCCTCAGGTCGTCTTCTTCAAGCAATCTGGATATGGCTGCGGCCAGCGCCTCGCTGTTCATCGCCGGGACGGTCAATCCCCCGCGTGGCGCCTGGATTATTTCTGGCAGGGCGGTGCCGTCGCATACGATGACTGGAGTTCCGCATGCCAATGCTTCCACTGCCATCAGTCCAAATGCCTCTTGAATCGACGGCATTACGAACAGGTCCGCTGCACTCAAAGCGTCCACGAGGTTCTCGCCATCGAGCCAGCCGCGATCGTAGACCCGGAATTTTGGTTCCAAGCTGGAAAATTCGGAACCATCTTGTAGGATCAATAAACTGGCGGGTTTTTGCGTTTCGATAAGATCCAAGGCCTCCTTGAGCCAGCGCATGCCTTTATATAGATATTGGTCAGATCCTGACTTGATGCCTCTGAAAGCGATTATTTTTTGCTCGGGGGCCAGGCCCAATCGCTTGCGCGATTCCTGCTTGGAACGAGGAGTGAATGCCTGCAAATCGATGCCAAAAGGAATAAGCCGGCAGGGGAATCGATTGAGCAACGGACTCTTTTTGACCCGTTCGAATGTCCATTTTGAAGCAACGACCAGATTTAAATCAGCGTGTCCGTAGATTTTCTTTTTGATGCGCCAGTGCATGGCCGGGATATGGTGGCGAAACACGGAGTGGCCTCTCGGATGAGGGCAACGGCCCCGACAGCCAGTCAGCCACTTGTCGCACTCAAATGAATGAAGGCACATTCCCGTCAGGGCCCAACTATCATGGATGGTCCAAACAATAGGCTTTAATCGGGACAACCGGGGCAAGGATAATATGCTGAAGAACGCATCATTTTGAATGAGTTGAAGATGGATGACGTCCGAGCGGTGGAAATATGATTGATCGGAGAGTATTGAACCCCCTATGCCAGTGAGCCCATCCAAGCCCAGTCGGGTGTCAAACTGCCTGGCAATATTGTCCCATAACCAAAGTGGGCTCGGCTTTAGGGGGCGCAAGCCGTGGATGTGCGGCTGATCTGACGTTCGCCTCCAAACCGCCATTTCGGCATGGTCGTCATTGGCAAGGAAACGATTCATGTAGAATCCGGTGAACCTCCCGCCTAACAGATCCGTGTTGCTCACATGCAGGATGTTCAATGCCTTTGCCTGATCAGTCTGATTTTCGTCCTGGATGCTTGGCCACAAAAAAACCGCGCGAACTAGAATTGTGTTCGGTTTGAATCATGCTCATTTCATAGCCGTATCGATAGAGGAATTTTTGTACGTTGAACATCATGGCAATGTTGTGGATCTCGATGAATAGGATGGGTTTCTCTGATAACAGCAGCTCCGAACTGCCTTTCAAAACAGCTTGCTCGGCGCCCTCCACGTCGATTTTGATCGCAGAAGGAATCGGTGCAAGATTGTCGAGGATCATGGTGTCTGCTTTGATGGTGCGGACTTGAATCTGCGCAAATGATCGATAGGCATTCGCGTTTTCAGGTGGGATGATCCTATCTAAGTGGCTTCCGGAACTTCGGCCATTGTCCACTTCGGGACTGAAGATGAATGTTTCTTCTCCATCCGAATCAGACAGTGCATAGTTGAATGTGGTGACTCGTTGCGCCAGAGCGGGATTCTTCTCCAAGTTCTTTCGAAAACGTGCAAGGTTGTAAGGGTTGGGTTCAAATGCAACAACGCGTCCGGAGAGCCCAACCAATGAAGCGAAGGCAAGCGAATGGTAGCCGATATGTGCGCCCACGTCCCATATGGTGCTCGATTCGATCCCACCCAACTTCCTGATTGCCTGAAAAAAGAAAGAGTCGTAGCCGCCTTCCATCATCTCCCGGTTCCAGGATGCGGAAGACTTGGAAGCAAGAAACAGCGAGTGCCCGCGCAGCGGCCCTGCGGAAACCTCGACCCAATCAGGCCCCGAAGTCTCTTTTCTTGCTCTTAATTTAGAACACCAGCGATGCAAAAGATTTTTTTTCATTTAGAGAGAATTCATTTTAATTTCAATCCAATACTCGCCTGAACCAAAAACTGGAGGGCCATACGTCAGGGTAAAACGGATAATCTTTTCCCAAGTCCCGAAACGCGGGAAAGACCTTTTCCAAAGCAGCGGGATAATTTACATGCATGAAGCTGCTTCCCCACAGGACTTCAAAGGCTGGATTGAAGCTCAAGAAAGCCTGCAAAATATATTGTTCGGTCCAAAAAAAACGATCTTTAAATGTCCATTTTTTGGGGTATTCCCTGGGGATAAAAATATCATGGATGTGAATGATCACTCCTTTTTTCAGTCGCGGAATGATCTCGAGAAAAATGTAGTTGACGTCGCCGCCGATCTGAATGACATGCGTTGAGTCAATAAAAAGGATGTCATTTGCCCTCAACTTTGAGAAGTAATCGAGATCCACGTCTTGCAGCTTTTTTTCCATCAAACCGGATAGCCCTTGAAAACCTGATCGGACAATTTTATTCGGATGTGGGTCTATTGAGAATAATTCCGTTTTGACCTGGTTTTTTCCCCAATTCATGAGGCATGCCCGTGCCGCCAAATACGTGGTCGATCCTGATCCGACTTCGATTATTGTTTTGGGTTTAAAGTAGCGAATCATGCAGTGGAATACTTCAGCGTCCACTGTCAGGAAAGCGCCATTTTTTCGGTAGAATTCGTGGGCAATGGCTGTCTGTTCCCGGGGGAACCCCCATTCTTCCGTGAACGGGGGGAATTTTTCGGTCAGAAGTTCATGCTGTTTCTTTATGTTCATGTCAATGCCGACAAGTTCCGATGTCTTTTTCCAGATCTCATCTCCAAGCGTTCTGGTGTCGGGAATCGGCTGATGGAAATGAACGGGGACGATATGGAACCCCAAATTCTGCCAGTGGTCAAAATTTTGGGTCTCCTTAGCTATCCTTGGAAGGCAAAATGTTGCCATCTGGCGGAAGAAAGAATTTTTTTTGTGCGTAACGCCTTGCAGCAAAGTGCGACCCATTTTAATGCAAAATCCGAGTCCCCTGCGGAAGGGATTATTCTGGCGACGGCGGGACATGTCTCGAGAAAATGCATATTCAAAACGCTCGGGCTGTGTTTGGGCAGAGGGGAGAACCGGAAATCCCATTGTGAAGGCGTTGGTCCATGCGTCATTGCTTTCTTCCAAAGAAGTTGACATGGGAAGGGCTGGAACAAAAAAGTGTCCCCCAATGGCTAGAAACCCGCAATCCTTCATGTAATTATGCAGCGACTGGCTTGTATAGCGATTGCAATGCATTCCGGATGTTTCTTCGTATTCATCACTGGTATCTCTGGCCCTCGGATTTAATCCATCGCGAATCACATCATTGTCTATTGGATATATCGGGGTATTGATGACGATAATTGCCCGGGCCGCCAGAACATCGTGCATCCGTTTCAATATCTCAGTCAGCTCTGAGCGCGGGACATGCTCAATAAAATCCAGCATCAATACGATATCGAAACTTTTATTATCCTCTTCTTTTGCATAGGATTTGAAAAAGTGAAGAGCATCATCACAATAAAGATCAGCGGCTACTTGGTAATGGTTTAGAAATTCTTTGGCGATCGCATGGGCGTCGGGAGAAAAATCAACTCCAACGACTTTGGCGGCCCCTCTTTCTTTGGCATACTTGATCATTGCTCCCCGCCCATGCCCAAGATCAAGAACCGTCTTCCCGCTGAAATCCACACGCTGGAGAATATTCAAGTCGAATTCACGAACCTTGCCTTTTTTAAATTCTTCAACCCCCTCGGCGCCATAAAGGGTTGGATTGCCCAAGGGGTCTTTTTTTAGGAAGTATGCCTTGGTATACTTGTGCCTCACGAAACCCATGCAGCCTCGTCTCCTATAGTTTATCCTCGTCTAAAAGACTTGTCGCCCAGGCAAATTTTGGCCGGACAACCCCCGCCCATCCTTTTGAATATTCCTTTTTCATTTCCCCGGTTTCATGGACCGCAAAAAAAATAACCCCATTGCCCTGGATGTCCTGCCATTCATCCCGGGTATTGGCAATACCGACATCGACTGAATAACCTTCATTGTTTAAGAAATTGGCGGGAATTTTGCATGTGGACCTATACAGGCCTTTAGGGCGTGGTTTCCCCGCCCATTCGTCTTTTAACAGATTCGCCGACGGCCAGTTGACGGAAACAAAGACGATCGAATTCAATTTGTCACGCAATTGAATGCCTACATATAGAGGTTGGCCTTGCTTAAGATTCCAATAATCAATTTCAATTTCAATTTCCTTGTCAATAAGTACATTGGCTGACACTTCACCGGCACTTCTGATCCGTACGGCTTTTATGTGCACATTCTCGTTACCTGGAGACGATTCAATGTCCGTCCAGGCCATTTCTCCCTGGGATTTGGCGCCTTGCGAAACATACTTCGATATGGCTTCATGGCTGTTGCCCGAAAAAGCCATCTTCCCCTTGTCAAGCCAAATGGCATGAGAACAGAGATTGGCTATGGCGCCCATATTGTGGCTGATAAAAAGAATGGTTCGTCCTTGCTTGGCCACGTCACCCATTTTGCCCAGGCACTTTTTTTGAAATTCGGCATCCCCTACGGCCAGGACTTCGTCGATGAGAAGAATTTCCGGCTCCAGGTGAGCGGCCACTGAGAAGGCCAGGCGAACGTACATGCCTGAGGAATAGCGTTTGACCGGGGTGTCGAGAAATTTCTCCACTTCCGCGAAAGCCACGATCTCATCGAACTTGCGGCGGATCTCGGCGCGGCGCATGCCCAGGATGGCGCCGTTGAGAAAAATGTTCTCCCGGCCGGTCAGTTCGGGATGGAACCCTGTGCCCACTTCGAGCAGGCTGGCCACGCGGCCGCGGATCTCCGCCCGGCCCTCGCTGGGCTCGGTGATGCGGCTGAGGATCTTCAGCAGCGTGGTCTTGCCGGCGCCGTTGCGGCCGATGATGCCGAGTTTGTCGCCGGGCTTCACCTCGAACGAAATATCGCGCAGGGCCCAGAATTCTTCCCTTTTAGGTGCGGTGGCTTTTTGCAGCAGCCGCTTGGCATTGCCGGCCAGCATGTCGCGCAGCGTCTCGTAGCGCGGCCGCGACTGGTGGCGCAACAGGTATTTCTTGCCCAGCCCGTTGGCGCGGATGATCGGTTCCGTTTCAGATGACATCGGCGAAATAGCGCTCGGTGCGGCGGAAATAAATAAGGCCGGAGGCGAAAACCAGCAGTATCAGCAGGAGCGACAACCAGAAGCCGGCCCAGTAGATCTCCGCCTTCCCGCGCAGCAGTGACCAGCGGAAGCCGTCGATGATGCCCACCAGCGGGTTCAGTGAATACAAAAGCCGCCAGCGCTCGGGGATGACGGCGCTGCTGAATCCGACCGGTGAGATATACAAGCCGAACTGGACGACGAAAGGGACGATGTAGCGGAAATCACGGTACTTGACGTTCAGGGCCGAGAACCAGAAGCCGCAGCCAAGGGCCAGCAGCAGGGCCAGGAGCAGGAAGATGGGAACAAAGAGGATACGCGCATCCGGAAGATACCCGTACCCGGCCATCAGGACCAGCAGCAGCGCCAGGGAAATGAGGAAGTCCAGCAGGTTGACCATGACCGAGGAGACAGGGATGATCAGTCGTGGAAAATAGATCTTGGAGATCAGGTGGGTGTTCCCCAACAGACTGTTGCTGCTGTCTCCCAGGGCGCCAGCAAAGAGCTGCCAGGGCAGCATGGCCGCGAAAACCAAGACCGGGTAAGGGATGCCCGCCGACGGCAGCTTGGCCAGCCGCCCGAACACCAGCGAAAAGACCGCGATGGTCAGCAGTGGTCGCAGCAGGCTCCAAGCCATTCCCAGCACGGCCTGCTTGTAGCGAACCAGGATGTCGCGCCAGGAGAGGAACAGGAAGAGCTCGCGGTAGTTCCACAGGTCGCGGAAGAACTGCCGGCGGCCCTTGCCGGCCTCGATGATCAGCAGTGGAGTCGTCCTAGCGCTGGCGGCTGCCATTTTTATCGGCCAGGACGATGTCCTGGGAAGAGAGAAAGTGGCCGCGCCCGCTCCAGGAGCCATAGCGGACAGGCTCGCGGATAACCAGGCCGGCTTCGTGGTACATGGTGCGGATCGTGGCTTCCTCGTGGGCGATGCTGGCCTCGGGCAGCTTGGGGTCGATGGCCAGGCTGGAGCCGAAGGGATGGCGGAAACGGCTGTTCATTTTTTCCAGGCGCCCGCGCGTTTCCCCGTCCAGCAGGAAATAGGTCGTCAGCAGCCGGCCGCCGGGCCGCAGGACCCGCGATATCTCCCGGAGATAATTCTCGATGTCCTGGATCAGCATGTGGGTGAACACGGAGGTGAGAAAAACGAAGTCGAACTGTTCGCCGGCGAAGGGGAGGCGGAAGGACGCGGCTGCCAGCCGCCCCCCGGGGTTGGTCTGTTGGTTGAGCACGTCGACATGCTGGAAATTGAAGCGCGGGAAGCGGGGGGTGATGTTCTTCCGGCACCAGGCCACTTCAGCCGGCGCGATGTCGAAGCCCTCGTAGCTTCCCGTATCATCGAGATAGGTGGTCAACGGGATGGCCATGCGGCCGACGCCGCAGCCGACCTCCAGCACTTTCTCGGCGGGGCGCAGATGGCCGAGCTCGATGAAGTATTGGAGGAACTCGCGGCCGATGGCCGCGAAATCGCCGTCGCCCACCGTCATCAGCGAGCGGGGCGGTTGCAGGCCGTCCCTGCCCGGGCGCAGGAGAACCGCCAAGTCTTGGGGAAGATAGTACAGCCGCCGCAGCAGCGGGAAGCGATAATAGCCCCGGCGCAGGAGCGACTGCATCCCGGCCGGGAGATATTTTCGCGCCAGCCTCTTCATTTGCAGCTGGAGATGATCGCGGCGATCCTTTCCTGGTCGGCTTTTTCGATATAGGGGTGCATGGGCAGGCTGAATATCTCCCCGGCGATCCTTTCGGCAACGGGGAAATCGCCCTCGCGGTAGCCCAGGTGGGAGAACGCCTCCTGCAGGTGCAGGGGGATGGGGTAGTAGATGGCGGTGGGGATGCCGTTCTCGCGCAGCCTGCGGATGACTTCGTCGCGGCGGGGGTGCAGCACCGAGTACTGGGCCCAGGCGGAGACATTCCCGGGCAGGATCCTGGGAGTTTTCACGGCCCCGACCAGAAGTTGGTCATAGCGGGCGGCCGCTTCCTGGCGCATGCCGATCTCCTCAGGGAAGATCTCCATCTTGGCCAGCAGCACCGCTGCCTGCAGCGAGTCCATGCGGCCGTTGATGCCGACGCGCACGTTGGTGTACTTGTCGGCGCCCTGGCCGTGCACGCGGATGGAGAGCAGGCGTTCGAGGGTGTCCTTGTCGCTGGTGAAGATCATGCCGCCGTCGCCATAGCAGCCCAGGGGCTTGGCCGGGAAAAAACTGGTGCCGGCGACACGGGCCAGGGCGCCCGCCTTCCTGCCCTCCTGGCTGGAGCCGAAGCTCTGGGCGGCGTCCTCAAGAACAAACAGCCGATGCTTGTCGGCGATGGCCTGGATGGCCTTGTAGTCGGCGGGCTGGCCGAAAAGGTCGACAGGCATGATCCCCCGCGGCGTGAGCTTTTTTGCGGCAATGGTTTTTTGGACCGCTTTCTCGAGACTTGCCGGGTCGATGTTGAACGTTTCCGGATCGATGTCGACGAATACCGGCGTCGCCCCGGTGAGGGCGACGGCGCCGGCGCTGGCGATGAACGTGAACGTGGGGACGAAAACGGCGTCGCCCGGGCCCGTTTTTTCGGCCATCAGGGGCATGAGCAGGGCGTCGGTGCCGCTGGCGACCGAAACCGCATGGGGCATGCCGACATAGGCGGCGAGCTTCTGCTCGATCTCCTGGATCTCCGGGCCCAGGATATACTGGCCATGGTCCAGGATCTTCCGGAACCCGGCCTCGATCTGGGCGCGGATCCGCTTCTGCTGTGCCGCCAGGTCGATGAATTGCATGGTCTGTCTCCTTAGTTGGTCGATCGCTTCGCTGTCACGCCGCGCCTGGCGGCCTGGAGCGTTTTCATCCTAAGCTGCCGCCGCTGAGCATTGCCGGTCCGACGAATAGGCATGCTGAAACATTGGCTCAAGCCGGTCCGCAAAGATGATACCTTATTTGGCCGGGCTTGGCAATTTGGCTTGGGCCGTGATCGGGACCGGCCGGAGGGGGATTTTCACTGCTGGGGTTTTTGGAAAACAGCGAGAACATAGTCGCTGGAGATCTCGCCGCTGGCCATGAGCTGGTCTTCCCTGGCGAAGCATGCGCTCAGGATCCCGCTGGCGGTTTCGTCCTCCTGCAGGTAGTGGTGGGCGATGCCGTGAAACACCAAACAGGAGAGGGTGCCGCCCTTCTCCCTGATCTCCAGCGGCAGGAACATTTCCTTGAGCAACGGCAGGATGAGCGAGGATTCGGCCGCCTCGGAGGGATCGGCCAGCAGCATGCGCAGACGCCCCGGGGCATCGATCCTTTTCTTGACCCTGCCGTCCTCCCAGCGCCGCCGGTAGGCCTCCGGGATCGCGCCCAGCAGTTCATTGGCCGCCCGCAGCTGTTGCCGTGTCCATTGGAAGCGGGAGGGGCCGACGAACTCGTTGATGACCAGCAGGCCGCCGGGCTTGAGCATGTCCCGTATCCCTGCCAGCGCCCGGCGCATGGGATAGAAGTGATGGAGCGCTCCTTCGGTGATCACCAGGTCGTAGGCGCCGGCCACGGCCATGGAGCCCATGTTGCCCACCTGGAAGTTCAGGATGCCCTCCAGGCCTTCTTTCCCGGCCGCCTGGCGCGCAACGTCGATGCGCGGCGCCGAAAGGTCGCAGGCGTCGATGCGCCGGAAGAGGCCGGTGCGGGCCCAGCGCATCTCGTTGCCGCCGCAGCCGCAGCCGGGAGAGAATGCGGTCAGCCCCGCCTTTTCCTGCAGAAAGCGGCGGCGGATGTATTCGACATGGTCGATCCCTCCGTCCCCGGAGATCCTCTGGTTCCAGCGCCGCCGCAACTGGGGGATGTTCCAGGCGTTCAGCGGCGGTCCCTGGGTGTGCTGCCAGGCGCAACGGGTCCGCTCGCGGGCGTTGCGCCCCACCTGCCGCAGGGCCCGGCGCCACTCGCCATGCATGAGCTTGTCCCAGAGCCGCAGCAGGTCGTGGAAGCCGATCCAGTTATTAAACATTACCCTAATATACTAACAAAACGAGAAATCATTGGCAAACAGCCCTGAAGATGCCCGGCGACAAAAAATGTCACTTTGAATGACTTTTATTGGCACAAATACTGGCAGCGCCGGCCAAGGTGGCGGGATAATCAGGGTATACGCTTGGCATTAAAATTGCTTCATTATATTGAATCCTTAAGGAGGTTTTCATGAACAAAAAAGGTTTTACGCTCATCGAATTGCTGATCGTCGTTGCCATCATCGGCATCATCGCCGCGATCGCAATTCCCAACCTTCTGGTTGCCCTGCAGAAAGGCAAACAGAAAGCGACCATGGGTGACATGAAGTCGATCGGCAGTTCCATCGAATCCTACATCACCGACTGGTCGTTTGCTCCCCAGATAGGTGCAGGTCCCATTTCTGCTCTCGCGGCTAACTGGTTCCAGCCCTTCTACATCAAGATCCTGCCGCAAACCGATGGCTGGGGTACGGTGTTTCAGTATGATAACAGCGATATCGCTGTTGGCGGCGACTTGTATTCGGTCATTTCCTATGGCCGTGACAAGGGTGACTCCGGCACGACCGGCCTGTACAACGTCGCTTCTCTTTCCGATTTCAACAACGACATCTACTTCTCCAACGGCATCTACACCGTAGGTCCGCAGGTCAAGAGATAACCACCCTGGACCGGTTCAGCAAAAGCGGCTGG
The DNA here is from genome assembly GCA_025456205.1 of Acidobacteriota bacterium. Lineage (GTDB taxonomy): Bacteria > Acidobacteriota > Aminicenantia > UBA2199 > UBA2199 > UBA2199. Next base: position 34,630 of record JALOLA010000006.1, read on the forward strand.
AAGCTCATTCCGGCCGCTTTTTTTTTATTGCTGAATTTTTCGGTGAGCGAGGCCAGGGGGCTGTTTTTTTCGCGCCTGGCCTTTTTCTCCCTTTTGCTGGCCTTGTTCGCGCTCTGCCGCCGCGTGCCGCTGGAAAGGATCCTGGCCCCGATCAGCGGCGGCATCGCCCTGATCCTGTTCACCTACGGCATCATCCAGAAATTCCTCATTTTCCCCATGATCCTGGAACAGCTCGCCGCCGGGCCTTCCTTTTATGCCCATGCACTGCGCGTACGCGTCGCCTCAGGGAGGATTTTCTCCATATTCCCGCTGCCCACTCTCTATGCCATGGTGTGCGGACTGTTGTTGATTTTTATCATTCATTTCCTTTACCTTTCCCGGGGGGTGGCGCGGTTGTTCTGGGGAGGGTTGTTCATCCTTGGCGCCTTCAACCTGGTCCTGACCCAGTCTTTCGGCGGCATTCTTTTTTTCACGGTCGGCGTCCTGTTTTATCTTTTCACCCTGCGCAAGTTCAGCGCCAGGCTCCTGGCGCCCCTGCTCATGCTCCTGGCCCTCGTCCTTTTCCTGGTCACAGCCCTGCGTTTTTCCGATGCCCGGGAATTGACCCCGGCCAGGCTGCGCTTCGCCAACTGGGCGCAGGCCGGCCGCCTGATCGCCCAGTCCCCATTGCTGGGCGTGGGGCTGGGCAATTATGAAACTTCGATCACCCCCCTGGTGCGTCCCGACGAGCCCCCATCCATTTACGCCCATAATTTTTTCCTGCAGATGGCCGCCGAGACGGGGGTGCCCATGTTCCTCCTGCTGGCCGGCCTATGCCTGCCCTGGCTGAAGGCCAACCTGCCCCGCTTCGTGAAGCCCGAGAACGCGCTGTTCGCGGCGGCCTGCGTCCTGCTCCTGTTCTTCAACCTGTTCGATGTGGGCAACTACTTTTTCGCGGCCGGGATCAGCTTCGCGGTGGTTTTTTCCCAGGTCGCCCGCAGCGAAGCCCGGATAAGGCCCTTTCATGTCGTTGCCGTTTCCCTGCTGGCTGTGGTGCTGCTGCTCCAGGCCACTGCCGCGGGCCGGCAGCGGGCCGGCGATGTAGCGCTCCACCGCAATGAAGCCCAGCGGGCGGAAAACCTCTACCGCGCTTCCCTGAAGCTCGATCCCTTTTCTTATCGGCCTTGGCTCGGTCTGGCGCAGATCGCCTGGGAGAAGAACGATATTGCCGCCGTGGAGGCGCACCTGGCGCATGTCCTGCGCATCCATCCCGGCCAGGCGTTCGCCAATTACCGCGTTTCACAGATCGCCCAGCGCCGCGGCGCCTACCTGACCGCCCTGGCGCACGCCCGCCGGGCGGCCCTCGCCAACAAGAGGAACAGTGAGTACCAGAGGTGGCATGACCATATTCAAGGCAATCTCGCCCAGCAGCCAGCGCTTTCAGGAAATTGAGTTTTCCCTCCTCCTGGGCTGGGCCCTGCTGTACCCCGCCAAGATAGGGCATTCCTATTATTTCGGGTTCATGTGCCTGCTGGCCGCTTTTGCGCTGACAAAGGCGTTCGCCCTGAAGAATATCGCCCTTAATCGCTTTTCCCTGTTTCTCCTGGCCTGCAATTCCGTTTTCATCTTCGCCGCTTATTTTTCCCCCTATCCGTACAGATCACTCCTTTTTGTCGCCGATATCGTGATGCTCTCGCTCTGGGCCGTTCTTCTCTTCCTGGAAAGGAGTGATACCGGGCGCTACCTGCGCCTGGCGGCGTGGATCATCTCCATTTCTTCGCTGGCAGTGACAATAGCCTTTGCCCTGCGGGGCGGGATGCTGCCGGCATCGCCCTGCTTCAGGAACCCCATCCTGCAGGGCATCGCCTCGGCAATGGCCGTGCTGGTCTTCCTTCATGCCCTGTTGAAGCGCTACCGCCATGCCGATGCTTCCCTGCTGGCGCTCAACCTGGCCGCCGTGGTCATCAGCGTCTCCAAGGCGGCTTTTCTGGGCCTGGCCGTCTTCGCCGCGGCCATGGTCCTCCATTCGCGGCGCCGCTGGCTGCCCTGGCTGGGCGCCCTGCTGCTTCTCCTGGCGCTGGTCCCCAATCCCCTGCGGCGCGCGGTGACCCATTCCCTGAGCCACGACCCCTATGTTTTCGATCGCCTGGACATCTGGAGCATGTCGGCGCGCATGTATCGCGATGAGCCGCTGACCGGCATCGGCCCCGACCTCTTCAGCGCCGCGGCGCCGCGCTTCAATTTCGCCCAGGACAAGGGGGCGTCGCGCTATGGCAAGGTCCCGGAATCGCCGCACAGCGACTTCTGGAAGGTCATCGTCGAAAACGGGCTGCCCGGGCTGCTCATGGTACTGGCCGGGCTGTTCCTCGCCATCCGCGCCATGCTCTCGCCGTCCTGGTTCGAGCTGCCCAGGTTGCTGCTGGCGTTCCTGCTGGCCCAGATGCTGCTCTTCAATTTTGTCTTCAACCCGTTTTTTCTGCTGCTCTTCTTCCTGCTCCTGCGCGATCTTCTGCCGGCCAGGCAGAGGTTCGTCTCTCCGTCTCCCCTGGCGCGGCTCGCTTTCGCGCTCCTGCTCCTGTTCGCGCTGGTCGTGCTGTACCTGTGCCCCCTGGTCGCGGATCGCTGCCTCGAAAAGGCGGCGGCGGAGACGGACATCGCGCGCCGCTTCGCCCTGCTGCAGCAGGCGGAATTGTTCAGCCCGCTGGCGGAACGGCCGCCCCTGGCCAAGGCCGAGGTCCTGCGCGTCTTTGCCGCCAGGACCGGGAACATCGGGGCCTGGGCCGATGCCCTGGAGAGCGCGCGCCGCGGCCAGCGCCTGAACCGCTACGGCATCGATGCCCTGGTCGCGGAATCCACCCTGCTGCGGGAGTTCTTGGGGGAAAGGGTCCGCTACCCGGCCCTGGGAGAAGAGATCCTGGCGCCGTTGCGCCGCGCCGAAAAGCTCAACCCCTTCAATCCGTTCATCCGCCTGCAGCAGGCCGCTGTATTGCGCGAGTTCGGCCGCACCGCCGAGGCCCGCCGGCTGGCGCAGGCAGCGCTGGACCTGGAGCCGGATTACGCGGCAGCGCTCGTGTTCCGGCACGAATTGGCCGGGCTCGCGGCGGATGACCCGGCGCTGCAACAGCGGCTCGCTGCGATCCGGGAAAAGGGAAAGCGCCTGCGTAGCCGCCCCGGTTCTTACCTGTTCAACCTCTACCGGCTGCCGGAGGGGAGCGGACGATGATCCGGGCACGGCAAGGCGGGGGTTTGGCAGGAATTATGCTTAATAAATCATGGATGCATAGGGGGTCCCGATGAAGACTAAAGGTTTTACTCTGATCGAGTTGCTGATCGTCGTTGCGATCATAGGGATAATTGCCGCTATAGCTATCCCCAATCTTTTGGTGGCTATGCAAAAAGGACGCCAGAAGTCCACCATGGCCGACATGACCTCGATCGGGGGCGCCATCGAATCCTACCTGGTCGACTGGGCCATCGCCCCCGCCTCCGGGGCCACCGATGTCACGGCTTTGAACCAGAGCTGGTTCTGCCCTTTCTACATCAAGCTTTTCCCCTTGCAGGACGGCTGGAACACCACCTTCGCCTACCAGGCCGGGGAAGGGATGGATTTCGATTTCTACTCGGTGATGTCCTGGGGGAAGAACAAATTCGATGACGGCATGGCGGCCGGTGAATACCCGGTTCTGACTTTATCCGACTTCAACAACGATCTCATTTATTGCAATGGCCGCTTCACCTTGTCGCCCATCGTTAAGAGATAGCGATTAAAAAAAGTCGCCCTGGCGGGTGGTCCGGCGCGCCCGTTGGTTTCGCTACCGCCGCTGGTCAGTCGATCTCGGCCTCCAAACGAACGAAAATATAGGGCGAGCGATAGTCGTTGGTGCGGATCTTGACCATGTTGTTGAACGTCCCTTTTTCGAACGGGGTGAAGGTGAGGATGATCTCGGTGCTCTGCCTGGCACCGACGGCGTTGGTCTTGAAGGCCAGCGACACTTCCGGGCTGCTGCTCACCTCGAGGATGCGCAGGTCGAGGTTGCCGAGGTTGCTCAGGTTGAGCTTGCGCACGTAGGCCTTGCCGCTGGCGACTGCACCGAAGGGGATGTGGCCGGGCTTCATGTCGGCCTGGGCGAAGTCCTTGACGAAGACGGTGCCGCTGACGGCCAGGCGCGTCTCCGCCATGTCGGGGTCGTTGCTGTTGACGGTGATGGTCTTGATGACCTTGCCGTTGTAGCCGCTGGTGTTGAACTTGCCCGCGATCGTCCCTTTCTCGCCGGGCTTGTATTCCTTCTTGGCCAGCGCCGCCGTGGTGCAGCCGCAGGCCGGGATGATGTTCTTGATGATCAGCACCTCGTCGCCGCTGTTCTCGAATTCGAAAACGATGTCGATGGTCTTGCCGCTGGCCACCTGCCCGAAATCGAAGGTGGTGCTCTTGAACTTGATGGCCGGCTTGGCGAACAGGGCGGTGGAAGCCAGTAAGAGAGCGATGATCATGATCTTTTTCATTTTTCCTCCATTTTTGCGATCTTTTTCTCGAGCAGCCGCAATTTTTCCCGCATGGCCGCCAGGTTCCTGGCCAGGACCATGTTCTTGCGCCATTCGCCGATCTCCTGGTGTGGGATGCCGGCAACGATCGTCCTGGACTTGATCGTGCCGGTGACGCCCGACTTGGCGGCGATCATCACGCCGTCGGCGATGCGGATATGGTCGGCGACGCCGACCTGGCCGCCCATGATCACCTGGGCGCCGACGTGCGTCGAGCCGGAGATGCCGGTCTGCGCCGATATGGCGCTGTCGCGGCCGATGTGCACGTTGTGGCCTATCTGCACCAGGTTGTCCAGCTTGACATTGTCCTCCAGCACCGTCTCCTCGATGGTCGAGCGGTCGATGCAGGTGTTGGCGCCGATCTCGCAGCCGTTGCCGATGATCACCCGGCCCACCTGCGGCACCTTCACCGCGGCGCCCTCGGCGGTGCGCCCGAAGCCGAAGCCGTCGGCGCCGATGACCGCGCCGGGGTGGATGATGACGTTGTCGCCGATCGCCACGTTCTCGCGGATGACGGCATTGGCGTAGATGAGGCAATCGCGGCCGATGACCACGTCGTGGTAAATGACCGCGCCGGAATGGATCTCGCTGCCGGCGCCGACGCGGCTGCGCTCGCCGACGAAGGCGCAGGGACCGATGCTGACGCCGGCGCCCATCTCGGCCGTGGCGGCGACGCAGGCGCTGGCGGCGATCCCCTGCCAGAAGGGGCGCCGCGGATGGAAATGGGCCAGCAGGCGGGCGAAGGCCAGGTGCGGGTCGGCGACAAGGACGAGGTTGGCGTAGGCGATGGAGCTGTCCGCGGCCACGATCAGCGCCCCGGCGCGCAGCGCGGAAACGTCCGCGTCCGCGCGGCCCCTGGCGACAAAAGCGATATCGTGCGGCCCGGCCCGGTGCAGGGCCTGGATGCCGCTGATTTCCAGGGCGCCGTCGCCCCGCCATTCACCGCCGACCAGGGCGGCGATCTCTTTCAGTTCAGGCATGTTCCTCCTTGTCGAGCAGGAAGGTCAGCTTGGCGCCATAGAGCATGATGCCCATGGTGACCTCCATCCAGAACCCGAAGAGGATGATGGCCACGATCGGGTCCTGCATCTTCTTCAGCAGCGAGATGTTCACCAGGTAATAGGTGTAGGCCCGCTTGACCAGTTCCCAGAGCAGGGCCGAGAACAGCGAGGCGACCAGCGCCGCCATGCCCCCGACCTTCTTTTCCGGTATCCACTTGAACAGGATATAGAAGAAGAGGAAGGTGATCAGGAAGGGCAGGACGTACCTGACCAGGAAGCCGTTGACGGCGCGCACCACGGCGGGGTCGATCGGGGCCCGGGTGGCCAGGTCCTGTTCGACCATGGTGGTGATGGTCGAGGTCAGGCCGGTGGCCAGGAAGGAGGCCACGATCAGGATGACGACGATGAAGAGCAGGCCGAACTCCTTGAGGCGCTTGCCGAAAAACGCGCGCGTGATGTCGATGAAGAACATGTCGTTGATGAACTGCACCATCTTCTTGAAGACCAGGATGCCCAGGAAGAGGAATAGGCCCAGGCCCAAGAGGCCCATGTCGCCGATGCGCGAGGTCAGGTCGGCGGCGTCCTGGAAGAACACCGGGGCGATCTGCTGGAAAAAATCGGGAGAGAACGGGTAGACGTTCTGCAGGGCGCTGTCCGCGGCGCCGAAGATGCCGGCGAACAGGTAGAAGAAGAAGATCAGCAGGAAGAACGAGGAAAAGATGGAGTAATAGGCCAGGATGGAGGCCTTGTCGATGCCGCCTTCACCCAGGAACTGCACCAGCGCCCTGCCCGTGCTCTTCAGCAGATTCCAGGGCGCCATGATGTTCGCTTTGCTCTTCATCGGCCGCAGAGGGGGGAAGACGCGCGCCTTCCCCTGTCAGGCACGGGCTACTTGACCGTGTAGTTGCCCCACTTGACGAAGAAGAGGATGAGGTCGATGAGCAGGACGTAGATGACCAGGGATTCCATCAGGGCCAGGGCGATGATCAGCAGGCCGCGGATGGAGTCGGCCGAGGCCGGGTTGCGGGCGATGTTGTCCGAGGCGGTGCAGAACGCCTTGGACTGGCCGAGGATGCCGACAATGGCGGCCACGGTCAGGCAGACGCTGCCGATGAGGATGGTCCAGAAGAACAGCGACGTCACGGGCATGGTCTTGTCCGGGCTCTGGGCCGGCAGCGCCGCCGTCAGGGCGAGCAGTCCGGCGATGAGCAGCAGGGTTTTTTTACTCATGGTTGAGTCACTCCTTTTATTAGTGTTCCGAAGCGATGGCGCCGGCCAGGTAGACCGACGACAGCATGATAAATATGTACGCTTGCAGAAGGGAAGTGAAGATGGCCATGGCCATCATGGGCAGCGGCGCCACGAAAGGGACCAGCGACACGATGATGATGATCACCAGGTCCTCGCCGAAGATGTTGCAGAATAGACGGACGGTCAGGGACATGGGGCGGGAGAAGTGCGAGATGAACTCAATGGGGAAAAAAAGCCAGCTCAGCCACCATTTCGGACCGGCGAAGGTCTTCAGGTAGCCGAAAAAACCGTGCTTTTTCACGCCCTGGGCGTGGTAGTAGAGGAAAATGAAGATGGCGCATCCGGCCGGGACGTTCAGGTTGGCCGTGGGCGAGGCCATCTCCGGCAGCAGCCCCAGCAGGTTGCAGGAGGCGATGAACAGGCCCAGCGTGCCCAGCACCGGGATGAACTTTCGGCCCTCGTGGCCGATCATGTCGTCGACGGTGGAGCGGAAGAAAAGATAGATCGACTCCAGCATGGCCTGCATCCTGGCCGGGAACAGCGACAGGTTCTTGACGGTCAGCTTGAAGAACAGCACCAGGGCCAGGGTGGCGATGAAGGCCATGATGACATGGGCCGGCAGGGGGTCGCCATGGACGCGGATGCCGGCGAGGCCGGCAACCGAGCGCAGCAGCCCGTTGATCCAGACGGCGAACAGCGGGTTATGTTCCATGACGGCCGCTGCCCGGCATCTGCCGCAGGCCGGCGCTGACGATGCCCAGGTAGATCATCGACAGTCCCTGGATGAGGAAGAGGACGCCCTTCCCGGCCACGAGGCTGGCAGCGAAAAAGATCCCGGCGATGACCAGGAGTTTTGCCAAGCCCGTCATGAAGAACATCGTTTTTCCCTTGCCTTTTTCCAGGATCCGCTCAGCCTGCCGTACCAGTACGTGAAAACCAGCGATACCGGCGGCGGCGCCGGCAAGGGAAATTATACAATACTTGGCGTTTTTTGTAAAAAAAAAATAAGCAGCAGCGCCAGCGCCTCGGCGATGACCGTGTCGCGGACGATGCCGGCGGGCAGGCCGCGGCTATTTTTTTCCGTCATGGCGTCTCGTCTGCGCGAACAGGTTGTAAAAACCGGCCAGGATGCCGTAGAGGATGAAGGCCATGGTGAGCCAGGGATCGGTCTTCAGCCAGCGGTCCAGGAAATGGCCGATGACGAAGCCGACCACGATGGAGGCGGGGAACATCAGGCCGACCGAGGAGTATTCCAGCCATTTGCTCCTGCCTTCCTTCAGGGGTGGGGCGGCCACCGCTTACGCCGCCGGCACGGCAGCGCGGCGCCGTTCAGTAGTCCTCGTCCTCTTCGTCATCTTTGAGGTCGAAGCCGTCCAGGTCCTCTTCGGACTCCTCGTCGCCGAAATTCTCCTCTTCCTCGTAGTAGTTGGCGGCGTCGAAATCCTCCTCGCCGAACTCGTTCTTGCGGGTTTCGATGGTCTTGAAGAATTCGTCCTCGTCCTCGAAATGGCGGATGAAGTTCGTATCGAGCTCGCTGTAGAACAGCTCCAGATAGTCGTCCTCGATGTAGCAGAACACCGACATGTGCTCGTCGCTGTCCAGGTCGCCGACCACTTCCACGATCTTGGTGGCCGCCGCTTTCAGCGTGTCGAGCGTCTGCCACGAGATGATTTCCAATTGTTCCATCGGCGCGCACTCCTTCGAGATTTTTTATTGTCTTTATTTAAGTGGTTATAATCTTTTTGTCAAGTGTTTTTCAAATATTTTTTGAGATGACGGCCGGTGGGCGAGCCGCCCCGCGCCAGCAGCTGCCGCGGCGTGCCGCTGAACAGCAAGAGCCCGCCGCCGGCGCCCCCCTCGGGGCCCAGCTCGACCACGTGGTCGGCGGAGCTGATCATGGCCAAGTTGTGCTCGACGGCCACCACGGTGTTGCGCCTGGCCAGCAGCCGGCCGATGAGCTGCTGGATCACTTCGATGTCGAAAGGGTGCAGGCCGAAGGATGGCTCGTCGAGCAGGAACAGCATGCCCGAGCGCTCCTCGTTGAGGTACTTGATCAGCTTGAGCTTCTGCAGCTCGCCCGTGGAAAGGCGGGCCAGCTTCTCGCCCAGGCGCAGGTAGCCCATGCCGTTGTCGCGCAGGCCCTGCAGGGCGGAGGCGGCGGCGGGGACGTCGGCGGCGAATTCGGCGCAGAAGCCGTCGACGCTCATGGCGAGGATGTCGGCGATGCTGCGCCCGCGCTGGGTGATCTTCAGAACGTCGGGGGCGAAGCCGCTGCCGCGGCAGTGGCCGCAGGTGGAGCGCACCGCCGGCAGGAACTGCATCTCGATCTCCTGGAAGCCGCGGCCCTTGCATTCCGGGCAGCGCCCCAGGGGCGAATGGAAGGAGAAATGCCCTGCCTGGTAGCCCAGCAGGCGGCTGGGCTTGAGGGCGGCGAAGAAGTCGCGGATCGGCGCCGAGGCGTCCAGGAAGCCGGCGAGGTTGGTGTTGGCGCGCAGGGAGCGGACGCCGGGGTCGATGTGCACCTTCTCGAGGGTGCCTGAACCCTGGGGTGACGGGTGCTTAAGGAACATTTCGTCGTACAGCAGCGAGCTCTTGCCGGCGCCGCTGACGCCGACGATGACCGTCAGCGCCTGGCGGGGGATGCGCAGGTCAAAATGCTTCAGGTTATGGGCGCAGGCGTCGCTGAATTCCATAAAGCCGGCGGCGCTCTTCCTGGGGGCCCCGGGCCGGGGCCGGCGCTGGAAATGATCCTGGGTGATGGTGTCGCGCCCGGCGAAGAACGCGTCGCGGCCGCCGCTGAAGATGACGCGCCCGCCCTCGCTCCCGGCCCCCGGGCCCAGCTCGATCACCTGGTCGGCGCAGCGCACCAGCTGCGGGTTGTGCTCGACGAGGACGATGGTGTTGCCGTTGTCCTTCAGGCGGCGCAGAAAGCGGTCCATCTTGTCGTAATCGGCCGGGTGCAAGTCGGCCGAGGGCTGGTCGATGATCAGCAGGGAATCGGACAGGGTGGAGCCCATGATGAACGCCAGGTTGATGCGCTGGTGCTCGCCGCGGGACAGGGTGAATGTCGGCCGGTCCAGCTGGACGTAGTGCAGGCTGTTCTGGATCAGGAATTGCAGTTTGGCGGCGATCTCGTGAAAAACGTCGGGGGCGATGCGGTTGAGGTAATGTCGCGGGTCCAGGGCGCGGATGAAAGCGTCGGCCTCGCCGATGGTCATGGCCAGGAAATCGGCGATGGTCCGGCCCTGGACGCGGAAGGAAAGGACCAAAGGGTTGAAGCGGCTGCCGCCGCAGGCCGGGCAGGCATGATAGGAGGTGAAGCGGCTGAGGAAGGTGCGCGCCTGGACGCGGTACGATTTTTTGCGCAGATAGGCGAAAAGTCCTTCCAGTCCCGGGAAGCGCCCCGCGCCCCGGAGCAGGAACTCCTTGTCCGCGGCGCTGAACTCGCGCAGCGGCCGCTGCAGGTCCATGCCGGCTTTGGCGGCGTTCTTCAGGAAATAGTCGCGGTACTCGCGGTTGGCCGGGGTGTTCAGGGGCAGGACCGCGCCCGCGGCCAGCGAGAGGCCCTCGTCGAAGACCAGGCCGGGGTCGATGGCCGTCACGTCGCCAAAGCCCTTGCATTGCGGGCAGGCGCCGCGGGCGCTGTTGAAGGAGAACAGGTTCTCGTCGGGGCTTTCATACTCCCGGCGGCAGTGCGGGCAGTACAGCGAAAAGGGGAAGGCCAGCTTTTCGCGGCCCAGGAATACGGTGAGGATGTTGCGGCTCAGGGCGATGGCGCTGTCGATGGCCTCGAATATGCGGGCGCGCTCCCCGGGGGCGTTCTCCAGCTCGTCGACAAGGACCAGCAGGGGCTTGCCCTTGCTGCCGGCATCGATGCCAACCTTTTCGCCGTCGCGAACCTGGAAGCGGTAGCCGCGGTTGGCCAGGAAGGCGATATCGCCCTGGTAAGCGAAGCAGACGCGCAGGAGGCCGCGCGGGCGCGCCAGCAGGTCCTGTACGACCTCGTCGATGCTGAACTTGCGCACTTCATCGCCGCAGCCCGGGCAATGGAAATCGGAGATCTTGGCATAGAGGATGCGCAGGTAATCGAAGATGTCGGACGCTGTGGCCACGATGGAGCGCGGGTTCTTGTGCGGTTTTTTCTGGCGGAAGGCGATGGCCGGCGGCAGGTTGTCGATGTGGTCGATGTCGGGCTTCTCGATCTGGTCCAAAAACTGGCGGATATAGGGCGAGATCGACTCGATATAGCGGATGTAGCCCTCCGCGTAAAGGGTGTGAAATGCCAGCGACGACTTGCCGGCGCCGCTGACCCCGACCAGGGCCGTGATCTTTCCCAGCGGGATGGAGACGTCGATGTTCTTCAGGTTGTTGGTGCGGATGCCCTTGAGAATGATGTTTTTTTCCATGAATGGGGGACCCGCGGCGATTATACCATGAAAGAACTCGCTGAACTCGGCGTGGGGCGAAGGGCGCAAGGCGTAGGGCAGAAAAACACTAAATTCCAAGCACCAAATCCCAAATTTCAAATAAATTCCAATTTCCAAATTCCAATGACCAAAACAAAGACCCGGCTCCATGCTGATTTCGGAGGAGCGCTTTTGTTTGGGTCATTTGGTTATTGGTGCTTGGAGCTTGTTTGGAATTTGGTGCTTGGGATTTGGGATTTTATTCTTACTTGTCACGCGTTACGCGTCACAAAGCGCTTATTTTATTGTGAAATCGCGGTCGGAGAAATCGTTGATGCGCAGGTCGCGGAGCGAGCAGATGCGCAGGCGGTAGCGGCCGTCAACGGGCAGGCTCGCCGCTACGGTCCACTGGAATTGGCCGCTGTCCGGAACGCTGGCCGCGATGACGGCGTGCTGCTCGCCGCCCTTGAACAAAAGGATGGCCAGGCTGCCCTCGATGCCCAGGGTGCGCCACTGCACCGCCACCCGGCTGCCGCGGGCCAGCACTTCGCCGCCGTTGGGGAACTCGATGCGGATGGAGCGCTCGCCTGCGGAGAGGAGCAGGGAGAGCATGGCCAGCACGACGAACCTTCGCATGATCATCGCCATTAAATAAAAGATGCCTTTTTGCTATCTCACGTTTTTAAATTTTTCCCAAAAAAAATACGCCCGGAGAGACTCGAACTCCCAACGCGCAGCTTCGAAGGCTTCGAAGGCTGCCGCTCTATCCTTTGAGCTACGGGCGCTTGCGCCGCTGCATTATAGCCGGATCCGCCGGCTGCGGCAATAAGCGGGGATGTGCTATAATCCACGCATGCCCAAGCAAACCCCTTTCGGCCGGCCGGTGACCGAGCTGGCCAGGAAACGCTTTTCGTGCCGCAGCTTCGACGGCCGCGGCCTGGAGCCGGAACAGCTGGAGGCCCTGGCGAATTTTCCCGTTGGCCTGGATCTGCCCTTTGCCAGCCGCCTGCGCTTCGGCGTGATCGACAGGGAGAAGGTCAGGGCGGAAAACCTGTTCTCCACCGGCAGCTACGGCATGATCAAGGGCGCGCGCTTCTACCTGGCCGCCCTGGTCGCCACGGACGCGCCGCGCCCCTGGGAGGACATCGGCTTCGCCCTGGAGACGGCGGTCCTTTACGCCACGGCGCTCGATCTGGGCAGTTGCTGGATCGGCGGCATCTTCGACCGCAAGAATTTCGCCAGGGCGCTCGCCATGAAGGCAAACGAGATGCTGCCGGCCGTGGTGGCCCTTGGCCGCCCGGCAACCCGCCCATCCCTGCGCGACCGCCTGGTGCGCTGGAGCGCCAGGGGCAACCTGCGCAAGGATCCCGCCGGCCTTTTCTTTGCCGGCGCCTGGGGCGCGCCCTTGCCGCTCGCTGCGGCGGACCCTTGGAGCCGCGTGCTGGACTGCGTCCGCCTGGCGCCCTCGGCCTCCAACAAGCAGCCATGGCGCATCGTCCGCCAGGGCAGCGCTTTTCATTTCTTTCTCCACCGCGACAAAGCCTATGGCAAATTGATGCCTCTCGCCGACCTGCAGCGCATCGACATGGGCATCGCCATGTGCCATTTCCAGTTCAGCGCCGCCGAGCGCGGCCTTGAAGGCGGCTGGGCCGACAATGACCCGCGGCTGCCGGATACGCCGGGCAATTTCGAATATATCGCGAGCTTTGTGGCCCGCTAGAACGGTCGGACCGTGTTTGCCGCCGCGCGGGCGTTTTGACACCCGCTTGGCCGGTCTTTATAATGGGACGGCATGATCCAGTTGCATAAAGCCCCGGTTACCGGCTTGGCTGATGATCGACGCTTCGCCCGCGTCCTGGCCCTTTCGTTCCTTTTTTCCGCCCTGTATTTTACCCTCACCCACTTTAACAGCGTGGATTGCTGGTGGCACATGCGCGGCGCGGAATATTTCTGGCAGCATGGAGCGCCGCTGCTCAACGACACGCTCGCCATCCCCGGCGAAGCCCCGCTCCTGGCCCTTTACCCGAACCTGCTGCCCGGGACGATGTTCCTGCTGGCCTTCAGCGCCGGCTCGTTCCTGGGCTTGAACCTGCTGCGCATCGCCGTGTTCATGATTTTTTTAGCCGTGCTGACCTGGTCGATCTTCCGCAGGCGGAAGGATCCTTCATTGTTGCTGAGCGCCGTGGCCGTGCTGGTGCTGGCCATGGCCGGCATGGTGGTGCTGCGTCCCGACCTGTTCAATTACGCCTATCTCGTTCTCTGGCTGCTGCTGCTCGAGCAGGCCCGGCGCCGGCCGCAGCGACTGGGGCCGCTGGCCGGCCTGGCCGTGGTGGAAATCCTGTGGGTAAACAGCCATCCCTTGTTCTTTTATTATGGATTGGGGCTCGGGCTCTTTTCGGCTTTCTTCATCGCCGGGGGGGCGAAGGTCACATTGCCCCGGTTCCGGGGCGTGCAGGTCCCCAGCCGCCTGCTCTTCCTGGCGGTGATCGGGTTGGGCTGGCTGCTGAACCCGCTGGGGTGGCAGGTGCTGCAGGGGCTGCCGGTGAACATGCTCCGCGCCGATTATGCCGCCGGCTCGATGCGCTCGACGGCCGCGGCCCTGGTCAGCGTGAACACCGCCCTCTTTTTCCTGCTTGCCATTGCGCTCCTGGCCGCCCGCCCCTGGCGGCGCCTGGCCTCCCGCGCGGACCGTCTGTGGTTTTTTGGTGCATTGCTGCTGGTGGCGGTGCCGGCGCTGCTCTACCAGCGCGCCCTGCCGTTCCTGCCGATCTTTCTCATTGTCGCCTCGGCCCTGGCCCCCGAACCCCGGTCGCTCAACGAGCGACCGCGGCGCCGGCTGTGGGCACAGGCGCTGCTGGCCGGCCTCTGCGTCTTCCTGATGCTGGAGCGCCTGTACCTGCTCTCCCCGCGCCTAATAGGCCGGATCAACAGCGCCCTGCACGTGCAGCTGGCGGAGGAGTTCCTGCCTGCCGGCATCGGGGTCACGGCGGTCCTGCCGGAGGAGCAGGTCCGCGAGGTCGAGATCCTCAACGCCCTCGGCTGCCGCGGCAACCTGGTCAGCAACCATTTGGGCCTCTGCAGCGCCGTTACCTGGCTGGCCCGGGGACTGACCCCGTACTGGTATGGCCATGCCGCGCTGATCAACGCCCGCAGCGAGGAACTGCGCGCCTTCTTCATCGCCCTGGAAAGCAGCGATGACGCGGTCGCAAGGCGCTTCATCGACCGCTACCGCATCGACGTGGTCGCCTTGACCAACTATACCTCCCGATTCCTGGCGGCGCCCGCGCGCTTCCTGGAGCACCTGGTCCCCGTTTATTTCGACCCCTACCTCACCGTCTGCGTTCCCCGGGGCCGGCTGCGGGATGAAACACGGCGGGAACTGGGCCGTTTCTTCAGCGCCTTCTCGCCGGGAGAAAGGGACCGCCAGGCGTTCGACCCGGTCCGGCAAGTGGAGCAATACAAGCTGTTATGGCTTTCAGCGCGGATGCACGGGCTGGACGGGGAGCGCTTCCTCTTGCCGCTGCGCCGGGCGATTTCCATGGAGGAATGGCGCTCGTTCCGCCGGCAGGCCGATCCGCTGATCGAAGCCGTGCGTCGGCTGCAGCCGGAACGGGACTGATCGAGCGCGGTGAAATAATGATCCTGAAAATCATTGGTAAACGGTTCACGGTGAACGGTTGACGGTCAGGAAAACATACCAGGTATTCATGTAAGCTCTATGAGATCGGTTTCAGGAGGTTCTCCTTCCGTACACCGTCTACCTTCTACCTTCTACCGAGTTCAGCTTTTATTTCGCTCTGAGCGATCCTTTGTCCAGGTATTCCTGAAATAACCGTCCCCACTGGGAATCCTTCAGCCACTTGCGGTAGACCTTGCTCTCCTTGAACGGCCAGTGCAGGACGTCGTGGTAGAAATACGAATAAAAATTGCCCAGGTAGAGGATAGGCGGACGGGTCATGGCTTTCTGCAGGAAGCGGGTGGGGCCGAACCAGGTCACCCAGCCCACGGCCTTGTGAAAGCAGAAGCCGACGTGGAAGTCCCAGTTTTCCCGGGCGGCGTCCAGGTCGCCGACGATCTCGATCTCCTCGGGCTTGCCGACGCCCAGGCCGCTTTCATGGGCCAGGCGGATGTACTTGATGGCCATGGGATCGAAGCCCATGAGCTTGGCCGCGACGGCGTCGACGGCCACCTGGTCGGAGCTGGCCAGGATGACGTTCTTTTCCTCGGGCTTCATCACGCGCGGCCCGGGGCCGTTGCCGGCGCTGGTGCCGTCCATCAGGCAGAACAGGCCGGGATGGATCTCCTTCTGGATGGCCAGCAGGTCGACCAGCGTCTCGTGGATATGGGTATGGGTCTGGTGGCGCTTGTGGTTGAGCAGGCCGCCGAAGGCATTTTTCATGGCGCCGGTGGTGGTGGTGTAGATGTGGCACTTGACCGTCGGCAGGTGGACGATGTTCCGGCCGATGAAATAATCGGGGATGCGCAGCTCGTCGCCGTAGATCTTGTCCAGGGTGAGCATCCTGGCCTTGGGCTTGTAGGTCACCCATTTCATGTCCTCATCGCGGAAGTTGAACAGGACCTTGATGTCGTGGTCCCTGAAGATGGGCTTGTAGTTGTTCAGGTCCTCGCCCTTGAAGGCGTTGGTCACCTCGGTCTTGTTCTGAACGCAGGAGATGTCCCGGAAGCCGTTCTGCTTCAGGGCCAGGATGGTCGCCTCCAGCTGCCACGGCGTGGTGTTGGCCGAAGGGTAGGGGTAATGCCAGGAGATGTTGTCCTTGATGATGGTGCCGCGGCCCTTGTCCAGGGCCGCCGGCCCGCCGCCCATTTCGAACAGGCGGATGTAATCGTCCAGCACGGTCCGCGGCCCGGTTCTTAATATGGCTACTTTCGCTTTCTTCATGTCTGTGGATCCTTGTCGTTGGTTTTTGCCATTATAGCGGGGTTGCGCAGAAAAATCCAGAGCCTCGCCCGCGGCGGGCCGGCCCCGGCAGTGGGGAAACGGATTGACAGCCGGGGGCATATACTATAAAATGCAGGGGCGCGGTGAGTGTAGCTCAATGGTAGAGTATCAGACTGTGGATCTGACCGCTGCGGGTTCAAGTCCCGTCACTCACCCCACTTCCCGCCTGCCTTTCCGGGCCTTCCCCCTCCTCCTTAGTCTGAATGGGTGTATGTTGGAGCGGGCCGGCTTTTGCCCTGAGCTTACTTAATCGCACCGCTCATTCGGCGATGATGTCCACTTTTGTCGGCCGCCCGAAACGGCCGAGCATGTTGACCGGCGCCACCCACAGCGAGCTGTTCCCGCCTGCCAGCGGGACCGACAGGCTGTCGGCGCACGGCCTCCAGCTCTTTCCCCTGTCCAGGCTCAGGGCGAAGCGGTCGAAGTTGAACATGGAGCCTTCGCTGGTAAAGGTAAAAAAAGCCTGCCTTGCCTTCTTGTCGATGCGGTGCTCCACCCGGACATAATTGCAGTCGAAATAAATGTCCTCCACCCTCGATGTGACATGGGAATAGGGGATGCGGCCGTTGAAGGCGCCGGGGTCGATCCTTTCGTCCCTGAAGAAGAGGAACATGGCGAAGCGGTCGCCGACGGTGAGCGGCCGGGTCGAGCGCATGAGGTCCGAGCGCAGGCTCACGGCGAAATTGGCGTAGAGGTGCAGCTTATGCCGGCCGCGTTCGGCACGGGGCTCGCCGGCGGCGCGGGCCGTGGCCGGCCCCGCTCCCAGCAGGGCGGAGCGGACCTCCAGGGCGGAGGCCGGCACGCCCAACCCGGGGATCTCATAATAAATGTTCTCGGCCGGGTCGAGGACCAGCCATTTGCCGAACTGGTCCGACCAGGCCTCGACCACGAAATGGCTTTCTCCCGTGGCGCTCCACAGTTCAACGTAGCGGACGGCGAAAAAACCCATGGCCTTAAGGACATCGGCGAGGACATAGGCGTACTGGCCGCAGAACCCGCCGGTTTTCCCCGAGCGGATGTCCGCCAGGATGTCCACGGCGTTGCTGAGGGGATAGGGGTCGGGGATGGATGTCCGCCATTGGCGATGGGTCCAGTCGCAGAGCTTCAGGAAGAGGTCAAGCTGGTCGCTGAAGCGCAGGTCCTTGAAATTTTCATCACGGCGCAGCTGCTGCAGCTTGGCTTCCCGCCAATGCTCGGGGATGAAATGGAAGTTGCTCTTTTTGGCGCTGACAGGGCTGACGTCGATATGGATCCCCGTCTGAAAGGCCTTTCGGGATAGAAACAGGGCCGCCAGGAGCAACACCGCCGCCAGGGGCAGCAGGAGTTCAACGAAATATTTCTTCTGCTTCATGTGTCCGCCGCCATGTCAGGAAGGGCGGCAGGCAATCACTATAGCGCATCCGCATTTTATTAGCAAAGCCCGGGCGGCTCGCGGCCGCCACGGTCCGTCGCGCTTTCCGGCCGGGGGCTAGAACACCAGCGGCCATTTTTTCTTGATGGCCGCCAGGTCCTTCTCCTTGGCGACGAAGCTCTGCACGTAGCCGCACTGGCCGCAGACGAAGTTGTCCAGGGCCGCGGCCCGGAAGAGCGAGACCGGGATGCAGTTGCTGTCGTGCATCCCCGATTTCCCTTTCACGCCGGCGCCGCTATAGATTTCCTTGCCGCCGCACAGCGGGCAGGTTCCGTTCATCATGGTCTTCCTCCTCGTTTCGCCGATCGGGTTCATTGCGTCCGCCATTCCCTGGGGGCGTTGTCCCCGGTCTTCCCGGGAGCGGCGTCCGCCGCGGGCATGGCCATCAGCAGCAAGAAAAGAATGATCAGGAAAATCAGTTTTTTCATGGTTTCCCCCCGTCTGCGGGCGTTCCGCCTTCGCCCGCCCCGCCTGCCGCCGGGGCCGCCGGCGCTTTTTTACGGCGCCGGCTGATGGCCTCGTGCAGGATGGACTCGATCTGGCCGTTGACGCTGCGGAAATCGTCGGCCGCCCATCGTTCCAGCTCTTCCCACATCTCGGGGCTGAGCCGCAGCAGGAATGCTTTTTTGGCGGGCATGGGCCAGGGACGCTTACTTGTACAGCGTGCCGGCGTTGATCACGGGCTGGGCCTCGGCCTCGCCGCACAGGACGACCAGCAGGTTGCTGACCATGGCGGCCTTGCGCTCCTCGTCCAGGTCGACGACATTCTTGCTCTTCAGGTCGTCCAGCGCCATCTCGACCATGGACACCGCGCCGTGCACGATCTTGCGCCGGGCGGCGATGATGGCCTCGGCCTGCTGGCGGCGCAGCATGGCATTGGCGATCTCCGGGGCATAGGCCAGGTGGGTGAGGCGCGTCTCCTCGACCTGCACGCCGGCTTTCTGCAGCCGTTCCTGGAGTTCCTTTTTCAGGACCAGTGCCACTTCGTCCATGCCGCTGCGCAGCGTCATCTCCTCTTCCTCCTCGCCGTGGTCATAGGGATAGCAGTTGGCCAGGTGGCGCAGGGCGGCGTCGCTCTGGATCTTGACGTAATGCTCGTAGTGGTCGACGTCAAAGAGGGCGTGGGCAGTGTCGACCACGCGCCAGACCACCACGGCGGCGATCTCGATGGGGTTGCCGCGCTTGTCATTGACCTTCAGCTTGTCGATCTCGAAGTTGCGGATGCGCCGCGACACCGTGTACTTCGCACGCGGCACGGCCAGTGCCAGCGGATTGGTCCAATGGAAGCCGTCATCGTTGATCGTGCCCTTGTACTTGCCGAAGAGGACCAGCACCTTGGCCTCGTTGGGCTGCAGGGTGAAGTAGCCCGGAGGCAGGATGCCGGCCACCACGACCAGCAGGCCTGTGAGCAGCAATACCTGGGCGAGCGACCAGTGCACATTGTTCGCTCCCTCGAGGAAAACCATGACAATGGCCAGGATCAGCAGTGCATGGATGGCGGCGACGGCCCAGCCTTTGAATGATCGCCCTTGCTTTTCTTTAGTCATTCGAACCTCCTAATTGCTATCGAAATGATATCAAAAATATAGCATCACTTTTTGCCGCTGTCAACAAAAAAATTTTCTTTTGAGATCAAACTTGTTATCTGTATAACATTTACCCGGGAATGTCTTTCGCTGTCTTCTAAAAAAAAGTGGTTTTCCCGGTTGTTTTACTATAATTGATGGCATTTTCCCCGATATTCCAGATCGCCGTGCAGCGTCCGCGCAGCAAGCTGTGATTGGCATGGGGTTTGCTATTGCTTTTTTGTAGGCGTGCGTCTAAATTGTTGACAGGTGGCCATGAAAAAGCGCAAGGAAGCCAGGATCCAAAAGAGCTTGCTGGTCGAGATCAGCAGGAAGGGACTCGAGCAGATGGGCGTCACGCTGAACATCTCCCGCCGCGGCATGTGCATCGCCACGACCGGGGTCGTCCGCAAGAGCAGCCGGCTGCAGATCCTCCTGGCGGCAGCCGACGACATCTATGCCGTCACCGGCCTGGTGGTGTGGAAAAAAAAGAAGCAGAACCCCCAGGGCGAGGAAGCCCCGGTCGGCCTGGGCATCCAGATCGAAAAAGCGCCCCGGGCCTACTTGAAATATCTTAATGCCGCCGGGGGCGGCTCCCCGCCCTCCGCGAAAGGCCGGAATCGCAGCTGAGCATCCCGGGATCTCCCTTTCCTTTACAATAAAGAGGTTTTGATATAAAATCTGGGTTCCGAAGTTCGTTTTCTCCGCCATCCCGAGGAAAAAAGATGAACGATAAAAAGCGCTACGATAGCCTTGTAGATGTCATCGGCAATACCCCGATGGTGCGGCTGAACCACGTGGCCGACGATATTCCCGGAGAAGTGTTCGCCAAGCTGGAATTCCTGAATCCCATGGGCAGCTGCAAGGACCGCATTGCCCGCTATATGATCGAAAAGGCGGAGAAAGAGGGAAAGATCAGGAAGGGCGACCTGATCATCGAGAATTCCTCGGGCAATACCGCCATGGGCCTGGCCCTGATCGCCATCCAGAAAGGCTATCGCCTGAAGGTCGTGGTCCGCGACCGCATCAGCCGCG
This sequence comes from Acidobacteriota bacterium, assembly GCA_025456205.1. Lineage (GTDB taxonomy): Bacteria > Acidobacteriota > Aminicenantia > UBA2199 > UBA2199 > UBA2199. Next base: position 54,780 of record JALOLA010000006.1, read on the forward strand.
AGAAGCTCGACCAGCTGAAGGCCCTCGGCGTCGAGATCCACATGGTGGACGCCTCCCTGCCGCCGGAGCATCCCGACAGCTACAACAACATCACGCCGCGGCTGGCCCGGGAGACGCCCAACTGCTTTTTTCCCGACCAGCACAACAACCGCGATAACAATGAGGCCCATTACCTGGGCACCGGCCCCGAGATCTGGGAGCAAATGGAGGGGCGCATCGACTATTTCGTGGCCGGCATCGGCACCGGCGGCACCATCGGCGGCACCGCCCGCTTCCTGAAGGAGAAGGATCCCGCCATCCAGGTGGTGGCCGTGGATCCCGTGGGCTCGGTTTTTTATGAATATTTCCGCTCCAAGAAAATGGTCAGGCCCGGGCCGTACCTGCTCGAGGGATTGGGCGACGAGTTCCTGATCCGCTGCGCCGATTTCAGCGTCATCGACGACATGTTCCAGGTGACCGATCGCGAGGCGTTCCACACGGCCAGGGAGCTGGCGCTGCGCGAGGGCATCCTGGCCGGCGGCTCGAGCGGCGCCGCCCTGTGGGCGGTGCGCCAGCTGGCCAGGAAGGTCCGCCGCCCGGCGCGGTTCGTCACCGTATTCCCCGACGGCGCTTCCCGCTACCTGAGCACGATCTACAACGACGACTGGCTCGATGAAAAGGGCCTGAAATAAATAAAAACGCCGTTTCTTCCCCGTTTCCGCTCCTTTCTGCAAGGTCGCAGAACTTTTTTTGTTTTTCCTGCGTAATTAAGGCATACCGCTGGAGGCGTCCGATGAAAAAAACAGTCGCGATCAGTATGATGCTCCTTGTTCTGGGCCTGACCGGCCTGGCCCAGGACCCGCCGACACGTTCCCTGACCCTGGCCGACGTGATCGAGCAGACCCTGAAGAACAACCTCGACCTGCAGATAGAGATGTCCAATCCCGAGATCGCCCGGGCGCTCAAGAACAAGAGCCAGTCGATCTTCATTCCCACCCTTTCCGTCAATTACAACCGCACGTCGACTTCCACTCCTAGTTCCAGCATCTTCACCGGAGCCGACATCGAAAAGGCCGACGCCGGCTCGCTGAATTTCACGCTGTCGCAGCGGCTGCTGCTCGGCGGCAACCTGGACATCACCCTGGACAACTCCCGCAGCTCGACCAACTCGCGCTTCACGCAGATCAACCCGCGCTACAATTCCCAGATGCGCTTCAACCTCACCCAGCCGCTGCTGAAGGATTTCGGCCTCACGGCCACCAAGAGGAACATCTACCTCGCCCGCAACAACCAGGGCCGGTCGATCTTCGCCCTGAAGCAGCAGGTGATCGACCTGATCTACCAGACCGAGGAGGCGTATTGGAACCTCGTCTACTCGCACCAGAACATGGCCGTCAAGGAGAAATCGCTGCAGCTGGCCAAGGACCTGCTGAAGCAGAACGAGATCCAGGTCAAGGTCGGCGTCTCGGCACCGATGGACATCCTCACCGCCCAGGCCGAGGTGGCAGCCCGCGAAAGCGAGACGCTGCAGGCGCGCAGCCAGATCCAGACCTATGAGGAGAACCTGCGCCGCATCCTGAACATCAGCCAAATGCCCGAGGCCATCGTGCCCCAGGACCAGCCGCTGTTCAACCCGGTCCAGGCGGACCTGAACGACTTCCTGCAGACCGCCCTGGAAAAACGCCCCGATATCGAACAGGTGCGCCTCGACCTGAAGAGCAAGAACATCGACGTCCGCTACTACCGCAACCAGCTGCTTCCCGACCTGCAGCTCACCGCCTCCTATTATACCAAGGGCCTGAGCGGCACGCCGCAGGACGTGGACATCATCCTCATTGCCGACGGCGGCAACGGGGCCGGCGCCATCGGTGGCAACCTCAGCGATGCCCTGCGCGACGTGCTGAAGAGCCTCTACAAGAACTACGCCATCGGCCTGCAGCTGTCCATCCCGGTGGTCAACACCTCCGGGCGCGCCGACCTGGTGCAGGCGCGGCTCAACCTCGAGCAGTCGATGCTGACGCTGAAGAAGACCGAGAGCACGATCTATTCCGAGGTCAAGCAGATCATCATGGACCTGGAGACCAACGCCAAGATCGTCGAAGCCAACCGCATCTCCCGCGAGCTGGCCGACCAGAAGCTGGCCGCCGAGCAGAAAAAGCTGTCGGTCGGGCTCTCGACCAACTACCTGGTCCTGCAGTACCAGCGGGACTTCGCCAACGCCCAGATCGCCGAGCTGAAGTCGCTGATCGACTACAACCTGGCCCTTTCGCGAGTCGACAGGGTGCTGGGCACGACCCTGGAGAAGCACCACCTCGAATTCGCCGATTTCCTGGCGGGCAATAAATAAATAGGGCCAATTTCCTCCCCTTGTTTACAAGGGTATTCTTTTCTGGTAAAATATGTTCTAATCTCGCACAATAACAGGAGGAAATTGTGAGCATCACCAAGGAAACCAAGCAGAACTTGATCGGCCGGTTTCAGATAAATGACAAGGACACGGGTTCGTCCGAAGTTCAGATATCGATTTTGACCGAAAGGATCCGCAGCCTGACCGAGCATTTCAAGACGCACCAGAAGGACAACCATTCGCGCAAGGGCCTGCTGACCATGGTCTCGACGCGCAAGAAGCTGTTGAATTACCTGCGCAAGACCGACTATGACAAATATCTGAAGATCATCCAGGAACTGGAACTCAGGAAGTAATTTTTCTCAGGAGACATACATGCAAAAATCAATCCAGATCGCAATAGAGGGTTCTACCCTTAAAATCGACATCCACCGCTGGGCCCGCCAGTCCAACGGCTCGGCCCTGCTCACCTACAAGGACAACATGATCCTGGTCACCGCCAACATGCGGGACGAGGCGAAAGAGGGGCAGGATTTCCTGCCGCTCATGGTCGATTTCCGCGAGAACACGTACTCTGCCGGCAAGATCCCCGGCGGTTTCTTCAAGCGCGAGGGCAAGCCCTCTGAAAAGGAAGTGCTGCTCTCCCGCCTGATCGACCGTCCCATCCGCCCCCTGTTCCCCGAGAACTACCACCACGACACCCAGGTGATCGCCATGCTGCTCTCGGCTGACTTCAGCATCGATTACGACGCCATGGGCATCATCGGCGCCTCCGCCGCCCTGCTCTCCTCGACCATCCCCTTCACCACCCCGCTGGCCGCCGTCAAGATCGGCTGGAAGGCCGGGCAGTATGTCATCAATCCCGGCCTGGACATGCGCAAGGAACTGGACATGATCCTGCTGGTGGCCGGCACGGAGAGCGAGGTGGTCATGCTCGAGGCCGGCGGCAACGAGTTCTCCGACCAGGTGTTCCTGGAAGGGCTGCGCCGGGCCAAGGAAGTGATCTCCGCCATCTGCCAGGCGCAGAAGGAGCTGATCAATCCCGATAAAATGGCCCTCACTCCCAAGCCGGAGACGGCCGCCCTGGCCGCCGATATCCGCGGGAGATTCTCCGCCCAGATCCGCGACGCCATCTTCACCCAGGACCGCGTGCTGCGCCGCCTCAAGATCAAGGCCATCATGGAGGAGATCCAGCAGGGCAAGGACGACCCGGCGGAGATCAGCCGCATCAAGGGCGCCTTCGAGGCCGTCGAAGCCCAGGTCTTTCGCGAGACGCTCCTGAAGGAAAAGCGGCGCACCGACAACCGCTCCTACACCGAGATCCGCCCGATCTCCATCGAGCTGGGCATCCTGCCGCGCGTCCACGGCTCGGCTGTCTTCACCCGCGGCGAGACCCAGTCGCTTTCGACCGTCACCCTGGGCTCCGAGGACGATGCCCAGCGCCTGGACCTTCTCAGCGGCGAGGATTTCAAGAAGAAGTTCCTCCTGCACTATAACTTCCCGCCCTTTTCGGTGGGCGAGGTCAGCTTCCTCAGGGGAGCGGGCCGCCGCGAGATCGGGCATGGCAACCTGGCCGAGAAGGCCCTGAAGCAGATCATCCCGGACAATGAAGCGTTCCCCTACACCATCCGCGTGGTCTCCGACATCCTGGAATCGAACGGTTCCTCCTCCATGGCCACGGTCTGCGGCGGCACGCTGGCCCTGATGAACGCCGGCGTGCCCATCAAGGCGCCGGTGGCCGGCATCGCCATGGGCCTGGTCAAGGAGGGCAACGAATTCGCCGTCCTGACCGACATCGCCGGCTACGAGGACCATTTCGGCGACATGGACTTCAAGGTCGCGGGCACCGAAAAGGGCATCACCGCCATCCAGCTGGACATCAAGATCGGCGGCCTGACCGACGAGGTCATCCGCCGCACCATCGAGGACGCCCGCGCCGCCTACCTGGCCATCCTGGCCAAGATGAAGCAGGCCATTCCCGCGCCGTCGACAAAGCTGTCCGAGTACGCCCCGGTGATCCTGACCATGATGATCAACGTCGACAAGATCCGCGACCTGATCGGCCCGGGCGGCAAGACCATCAAGGAGCTCGTGGCCACCTTCAACGCCAAGATCAACGTCGAGGACGATGGCAAGGTCTCCATCGCCGCCGCCAACCGCGAGCTGGGGGAGAGGGTGATGGCCCGCATCGAGGAGCTGACCGGCTCTCCCGAGGTCGACAAGGTCTACAACGGCAAGATCAACCGCATCGAGGATTACGGCCTGTTCGTGGAGATCATGCCCGGCGTCACCGGGCTGCTGCACGTTTCCGAGGTCTCCCAGCGCCGCATCCGCGATGTCCGCCAGGAATACAAGCTGGGCGACATGATCGAGGTCAAAGTGATGTCCCTGGACCGCGACGGCAAGATGAAGCTGAGCCACAAGGTCCTGGAGAACAGCTCGCGCAGCGGGGAATGAGCAGAGGGGCGGTCCACCCGCCCGCTCGGGAGGCGTGACCATGCAAGCTAGCCGCCGGGCCGCAGCGGGCGCCGTCCCGCCGCTTCGTGCCGGCGGGAAGCGCGGCTTCACCCTGATCGAGGTCATCACCGTCACCGTCATCATCGGCGTCCTGGCCGCGGCCGCCCTGCCCCTGGCCCACAACGCCTTCCAGCGCGAGAAAGAGATCGAGCTGCGCCGCGCCCTGCGCCTGCTGCGCACCGCCATCGACGACTACAAGAAGTTCGTCGAGGACTTCAAGCTCGAGGTGGACGAGGACACCTACGGTTACCCCGAGAAGCTGGACATCCTGGTCAAGGGCGTCGAGTACAAGGACAAGAAGGGCAAGACCCGCATCATGAAGTTCCTGCGCCGCATCCCGGTCGACCCGTTCAGCGGCTCCGGCGAATGGGGCCTGCGCTCCTACCAGGACAAGCTCGGCTCGCGCCGCTGGGGCGGGCAGAACGTCTGGGACGTCTACTGCGATTCCGACAAGAAGGCGCTCGACGGCACCGACTTCCGCGACTGGTGAGCGGCGCCGGGGTGCTACAGGCTCAGGCTCAGTCCCATGGAGAGGTCAATGCCCCGGGCCAGGGGAATGTCGGGATCGCCGTTGGCGTAATACGCGCGGTTGAACACGTTGGCGATCTTGGCGAACAGCAGCACGCGGCTGGAGAAATAGCAGCCGGCCTTGAGATCGCAGACCTGAAAGGCGGGAACGGCGCTCTCTGCCGGGCCCGGCCGGCGTTGCGCCGTCGCGGCCAGCCAGTCCACCTCGGCCCAAAGCCGGCCCAGCCATAGCTTCGTTCCCAGGAACAGCCGGGCGCTGGGGACGTCGTTCAGCGCGCCGCCGCCGCCGCTGCTGCCGCGATAATAAAAGCCGTTGCCGAAGATCTCCAGTTTTTGCAGGGGGTAATATTGGAACTCCAGCTCCAGGCCGCGGACGCGGCCGCTCTCGATGTTGGCGTAGGTATATGCCGTGCCGCCCAAGGGAAATTTCTCGATCATGCCGCGGATGGAGCATTGAAAAAGAGCGGCGGCGATAAAAAGGTCGCGGCCATGGACCTTGACGCCGGCGTCGAGGTTGAGGCTTTTTTCCGGCTCCAGGCCCGGATTGCCGACGATCGTGCTGCGGCCGGTGATGCCGGTATAGAATGATTCGCTCAGGGAAGGCTGGCGGAAGGCCGTGCCGGCGTTGACGAAAAGGGTCAGGCTGTTCCTTATCCTGCGGGTGGCCCCCAGGAAAAACGCCGGCGCCAGCGAGCGGCTTTCCAGGAAAACCCCGGAAGACCGGGCGCTGCGGCAAAACGATCCCAGGCGAACCCCGGCGAGCCAGTCAAGGCCGTGCGGGGACTGCCAGGAAAGCGTGGAATAGAGCCCCAGGTCGCCGCGCCGGCCGTCGGCCAGCGGCACGGCAGCCTCGCTCAGAACGCCCTGCTGCCAGGTTTCGTTCACCATCTCCACGCCGCCGCGGCCGTAGTAATCGATGCCGGATTGCAGGGAGAGCCTTTCGGAAAAACGCTTCTTCAAAAAGGCGCGGAAGCCGAAGTCGAGGGCATCGTTCCGCGACACCTCCTTCTGGCGCACGGCCGGCCTGACCTTGTTCAGCTCGTAATCGCTGGCGTTGACGAACAAGGCGATATTCAGCGAGCCGGCCGCCGGCCAGCCGTCTTCGCGATAGGAGAAGTTCAGCAGGCGCGTGTTCTCCTCGGGATAGAAGGAGGACACGGCAAGGTCGTTGGCGCGGTCGGGCTTGCCGACGTCCCGCCCGGCCGAGCCCAGGAAGCGCAGGCGGAAGCCGCGCTTTTCCGTGTCGTAGCCGATGTCCAATGACCCGGAATAATAGCGATAGCCGGAGTTCAGCACCGTTCCCTTTCCCGAAGCGTAATTGCCGGCCTGCGCGACCTGGGCGGCAACGAGCCAGGAAAGACCGCCCGCCTTGCCGCGCAGGGAGATGCCACCGTTGAGCTTCTCGTCAGCGGAATGACCGCTGAGGTTCAGGGTGCAGAACCCGGGCTCGGGATCGCCGCCGGCGCGGGAAAACACCTGGATCACGCCGCCGATGGCATCGGAGCCGTAAAGGACCGACGAAGCGGAACGGGAGACCTCGACCTGGCGGACCAGCTCCGGGGGGAAGAAATGGCCGGAGGTGCCGGCACTGCGATCGCTGGTAATGCGCGCCCCGTCGACCAGGAACAGGACGCGCCGCCGCGCCAGGCCGCGGATGCTCGGCGTGACCGCGATGCCGCCCTTGCCGATGAAATGGACCCCGGGCGAATTCTGGACCGCCTGGGTGACCGATTCGGGCAGTTCCTCGCGCAGCGTCATGCCGCTGATGACCTTCTGGGCCGCCGGGACGGCAATGGCTTTCTCGGCGCTGTTCATGGCGGTGACGGCCACGTCCTCCTTGAGCTGGCGGACGGGGATCAGGTACACCTTCATGCGCACGGCGGCGCCTCTGAGGGAGATGACCCTTTTCTCCAGGTGGAACTGGGTGGAAACGAAATGAAGAGTCAGAAAAGGGATGGCTTCATCGACGCTGAAGGCGAAGGCGCCGTCGGCGTCGGTGACGACGGCGTGCTCACCGTCGGCGACCTTGACGACGATCCCGGCCAGCGGCCGGTCGTGAATGTCGCGCACCGTGCCGCGCACCTCCAGCGCCGCCAGCGGCATGGCGAGCGTTGTCAGCAGGCAGGCGAGGTAAAGGGATCGGCGCTTTTTTTTTCTTAAGGCCATTCACCCTGTGTACGTCCTGAGACGCCGTTTGTTTCGGGCGGCGGTTGCCTGCGCTGTCGTGATTTGCTATCATGGGCGCCAGGAGGGGGAGTGTACGTCCTGGGCATCGAAACCTCGTGCGACGAGACGGCCGTGGCCGTGATCGAGAGGGGCGACAATAACGCCGTTCTTGCCGAGGCGATCAAGTCGCAGGACGAGCTGCACGCGCCCTTCGGCGGCATTGTCCCCGAGATCGCCGCCCGCAGCCATTACGAGGTCATCGACCGCCTCTGCCGCCAGGCGCTGCGCCAGGCCCGGGTCGATATCGACGAGATCGAGCTCCTGGCCGTTACGCTGGGGCCGGGGCTGGTCGGCTCCCTGCTGGTCGGCCTGGCGTTCGCCAAGGGGCTGGCCATGGCCCATGAGCTGCCCCTGGTCGCTGTCGACCATATCGCGGCCCATGTCGAGGCGCCGTTCATCAGCCACAAGCACATCGCCTACCCGCTGCTGGCTCTGGTCGTTTCGGGAGGGCACACCTCGCTGTTTTACCAGGAGGAGAAGTTCGGCGGCCGGGTGATCGCCAAGACCCGGGATGATGCCGCCGGCGAGGTGATGGACAAGGTGGCCAAGCATTTCGGACTGGGGTATCCCGGCGGACCGCTGCTGGACGCCCTGTATGAAAAGGGCGATGCCGGGCGCTTCCAGTTCACGCGGCCGCGCATGAGCGACGGCGGCGATGATTTTTCCTTTTCCGGCTACAAGTCGGCGCTGCTCCGCCAGGCCCAGGAGTTGGGGGTGCAGCCGGGGAGCAAGGACTTTCATGACCTCCTGTCGTCCTTTCTGGCCGCCCTGGTCGACTACCTGCTGGCCAAGACGCTGGAGGCCGCCGCGCGCCTCCCCGTGCGCTCGCTGCTCGTGTCGGGAGGCGTCAGCCGCAACTCGCTGCTGCGCCGGCGCTTCGCCGACGCCTGCGCCGCCGCAGGCTTGCCGCTGCACCTGCCCGAACCCCGCTACTGCACCGACAACGCCGCCATGATCGCCTGGCTGGGCTATGAGAAATATCTGGCCTTTCCCAACATGAATTATTACGACCTTTTCCTCAATTCCTATTCCCGGGCGTCATTCAGGGCGAGCCAGCGGCACCGGTAGCTCGAAGGGGGCCTTCGTCACGCGTTACGCGTCACGATAGTTCGTTGAGGCCTACTTTCCCGGGCACTTCCTGCGCACCGCCTCGGGGAGGCCCTTGGCGCCATAGACGCGGTCGAAGTGGGCGCTGAATTCCCCGGCCAGTTTCGCGGCCCGGGCCGCGAAGGCCTCAGGGTCCTTCCAGGTGTTGCGCGGCTGCAGGATCTCGGCCGGCACGCCGGGGCAGGAAGCCGGAATATTGATATGGAAGGTGGGGTCTTCAACGCAGGCGATCTTGTCCAGCTCGCCGTTCAGCACGGCCTTGATGATGGCGCGGGTAACGTTAATGTCCATGCGCTTGCCCTCGCCGTAGGGGCCGCCGCTCCAGCCGGTATTGACCAGATAGACCTGGGTGCGGTGCTTCTTGATCTTCTGGCCGAGCAGCGCAGCGTAATCGTTGGGATTGCGCGGCATGAAAGGCTGGCCGAAGAAGCGCGAAAAAGTGGAGACCGGCTCGACGATGCCGGTCTCGGTGCCGGCCAGCTTTGAGGTATAGCCCATCAGGAACCAGAACATGGCCTGGTCCTGGTCCAGCGTGGCCACCGGCGGCAGAACGCCGTTGGCGTCGGCGGTAAGGAAGACGATGGTCTTGGGGTGCTTGCCGCGCGAGGACTTCTTGACGCTGGGCAGGAAGGAAAGCGGGTAGGAACCGCGCGAATTCTCGATCAATCGCGCGTCGTTGAAATCGAAGCGGCCGTCCGGGTACATCATGGCGTTCTCGACGATGGCGCCGTGATCCAGATAGGGGGCCGGGTGCATGATGGCGTCGAAGATCTGCGGCTCCTTGGCCGGGTTGAGGTTGATGAGCTTGGCATAGCAGCCGAACTCGAAATTGGCGATGCCGTGCTTGTCCCAGCCGTGCTCGTCGTCTCCCAGCAGGGCGCGGTCGGGATCGGCCGAGAGCGTGGTCTTGCCCGTGCCGGAAAGGCCCAGGAACAGGGCGATGGCTCCGTCCGCGCCCTCGTTGGCCGAGGCGTGCAGCGGCAGGATGCCCGCCTTGGGCAGCAGGTAATTCATGACCGTGAACATCAGCTTCTTGACGCTGCCCATGTAGGCCGAGCCGATGATGACGCCGATGCGGCAGGCGAAATCCATGGCCACCACCATGTCCGAGCAGGTGCCGTCCGGGAGCTGGCGCAGCCGCCCGGCGTAGCGCTGCTTGTCGAGCTTGTCGGCTGGCAGGGCCAGCAGGGTGAAGGGCTGGTCGTGGTAGATGCTGCGGCCGATGTCGCGCGGCACGGGACGGAACATGGTGGCCGTGAAGAGCGCGGTGAGCGCAAGATCGCTGACCGTGCGCACCGGCAGGGCGTAGCGGCTGTCGGCGCCCACGACGCGGTCGGTGACGTACAGTTTGCCCTTCCCGGCGGCCAGCGCCAGCGCGTCCTCCAGGATCATGGCGAAGGTGTCGGGCGCCAGGGGCAGGTTGTTCGGCGAGTTCCAGTCGATCTCGGCCTCGATCTCCGGGCGGCGGACGGTCAGCGTGTCCTTGGGGCTGCGGCCGGTCGATTCGATGCGCGTCCAGGTGGCCAGGGCGCCGTTGGCGCTGACCAGGGCCTCCTTGTTCTTCACGATGGCCTTGATCAGGTCGCGGCGTCTGGGGTTGACCAGGGAATTCTCATTGCCGGCGATGATGCCGTCGAGCTTTTCTATGAAATTCATGGCTTTCTCCTTTTGTTAAGGGAGAAATTATAAGACATCGCGGGCATAAAATCAATCCGCGCGCCCTGGAAGCTGAAGCCCGGCCCAGGCTTCCTGGGGCGCGGCAGGCGCGGCGCATTGACAAGCATAACCGAAAAATGCTACAATCCGACCTGCGGAGGAACCATGAAGAAAGACATCCATCCCAAATATATGGAATGCACCGTGGTCTGCGCCTGCGGCAACACGTTCAAGACCCGGTCCACCCTGCCCAAGATTGAAGTGGAGATCTGTTCTTCCTGCCATCCCTTTTTCACCGGCAAGCAGAAGTATGTCGACACCGAAGGCCGGATAGAGAAATTCAAGAAAAAGTATGGCTACAAGGAACAGTGAAAAGATATTTTCCTATCTCCAGAAGATCCACGACCGCTTTGAGCAGATCAGCGCCGAACTGAGCCAGCCCGAAACCGCCCAGCAGCAAAAAAAATTCCGCGATCTTTCCAGGGAACTTTTCTCCCTCAAGCCGCTGGAGGAAAAATTCCATCCGCTGCGCAGGCTGCTGGAGCGCCGGCGTGACGCCGAGGGATTGCTGGCCGCCGCCGACGAGAAGGAAATGACCGACCTGGTGCAGGAGGAGATCTCGGCCCTGGACGGGGAGGAAGCGGCGCTGGTCGCCGAGGTCGAGGTGCTGATGGTCTCGGACCGCGAAGAGGACAGCCGCAACGCTTTTCTGGAGATCCGCGCCGGCGCCGGCGGCGACGAAGCGTCGCTTTTCGCCGGCGACCTGCTGCGCATGTACATGCGCGTGGCCGAGAGGAAAAAATGGAAGGCCGAGGTCATCTCCACCACCTATTCGGGCATCGGCGGCATCAAGGAGGTCATCCTCTACGTCAAGGGCACCGAGGTGAACAAGTTCCTCAAGTTCGAGAGCGGCGTGCACCGCGTGCAGCGCGTCCCGGCGACGGAAGCCTCGGGCCGCATCCATACCTCGACCGTGACCGTGGCCGTGCTGCCCGAGGTCGAGGACGTCGAGGTCGACTTCAATCCCAAGGACATCCGCATCGACACCTACGCAGCCTCGGGCCCCGGCGGCCAGCATGTCAACAAGACCGAGTCGGCCATCCGCGTCACCCACACCCCCTCCGGCATCGTGGTCACCTGCCAGGACGAGAAATCGCAGCACAAGAACAAGGAAAAAGCGCTCAAGGTCCTGAAGGCCAGGCTTTACGAGCACGAGAAGAGCAAGCAGAACGAATCGATCGCCCAGAGCCGCAAGTCCCAGGTGGGCTCGGGCGAGCGCTCGGAGAAGATCCGCACCTACAATTTCCCCCAGAATCGCGTGACCGACCACCGCGTCAGCGGCCGCAACTTCAACGTCGGCTTCATCATCGACGGCGACCTGGACGCCCTGGTGGCCGACCTGACCGAAAGCCACGTGCGCGCCCGCATCGACGAGAAGATCAAGAGCCTGATCGCCTAGTGCTCTACTCCGACCTCTTCGCCTGGGCCCTGCGCCGATGCGCCGGGAACGAGCTGCCCACCGCCATCGAGGTCCTGATCGAGGACTCTTTCTCCCTCAGCCGCAGCCGCTTCTGGATCCAGAAGAACCAGGTCATCCGCGACGCCAAAGGCGTGCGCCGCTTCCGGCGCCGGCTGCGGCGCCTGCTCGCCGGCGAGCCGCTGGCCTACATCCTGCGCGAGAAGGAATTCTTCGGCCACGCCTTCGCCGTGTCCCCGGCCGTGCTCGTCCCCAGGCCGGAGACCGAGCTGCTGGTCGAAAAGGCCCTGGAGCTCCTGGGCGGGAAGGCGGCTCGCGTCCTGGATATCGGCGCCGGCAGCGGCTGCATTGCCATCTCCATCGCCCTGCATGCGCCGGTGGCGGTCACAGCCCTGGAAAAGAGCCGGCCGGCGCTGCGCGTCCTCAAGAGGAACATCGAACGCTTCAAGCTGCTGGAAAGGGTGCACCCGCAGGCGGGCGACCTCTTTCCCCCTGCCGGCGAGCCCTATGAAATGATCGTCGCCAATCCCCCCTATCTCTCGCGGGGCGACTTGCGGCAGGCGCCGCGCAGCGTCCGCTTCTTCGAGCCGGCAGAAGCGCTGGTGGCGGGCGCGAAAGGCACCGAGGCGCTCGAGCGGATCATCGCCGGAGCCCCGCGCCAACTGGCCCCGGGCGGCCGTCTTCTGCTCGAGATCGGCCAGGGTCAGCGTCGCTCGGTGAGTGCTTTCCTGAAAGCCGCGGGGTTGCGCGAGGTCGAATGTGTTCGTGACTATGCCGGCATCGAGCGGGTGATTGTCGCTCAAAAAGACCGTTAAGCTGGCTTTTCTTCAACTTCGAACTTCGAACCTTGAACGCCGAACTTATTTCTTTCTTTTTCTTAAAACCCAGCCCTTGATGTTCTTCTGGCGCATGCGGGCAACGGCCAACGCGTGGCGAGGCACGTCCTCGGTGATGGTGGATCCGGCGCCGACATAGCTGTCGCTATTGACGGTCAGCGGGGCGACCAGTTCCGTGCCCGAGCCGATGAAGACGTTGTCGCCGATGCGCGTGGGGTTCTTTTTCCGGCCGTCGTAGTTGCAGGTGATGGTGCCGGCACCGATATTGACCTTGCGGCCCACGGTGGCGTCGCCGATGTAGGATAGGTGCATGGCCTTGGAGCCCCGGCCCAGCACGCTCTTTTTCATTTCGACGAAATTGCCCATCTTGGCGCCCCGGCGGACCAGCGAGCCGTTGCGCAGGTGGCAGTAAGGGCCCAGCTGCACGTCTTTTTCCAGGGCGGAATCGCGGATGACCGAACCGGGCAGGATGACGCAGCCGTCGTCTATGCGGGAATTTTCGATGAAGCAATTGGGGTAGAGGATGACGTTCCTGCCGATACGGCATTCGCCCCTGATGACGACGCCGGAGGCGATCAGGCAACCCCTGCCGATGACTGGCAGCCCCTCCAGGTAAAAATTGCCGCGGTTCTCGACGCGCACGCCGTTGTTCTGCAGCCAGCGGAGCTGCATGCCGGTCACGGCGGCCTCGATCGCCAGCGGTTCGTGCCGCGGATCGAGGAGGGTGATCCCCGCTCTTATTTCCAGGGGGCGAACGGCGGGCAGGGCGCGCAGCCTGGCAAAGACCCCCGCTTTCAGCCCGAGGCCGTTTTTCTTCAGGAAATCCGGAGAAACGATGAAAAATGGCTTGCCGGAAGGGGAATAACAGGCGTCGGTGCCGCAGTCGAGGTTGCGGACGCGGCGCTGCAGCTCGCGTCTGCCGGCATCGTCAAGAAGCGGCAGCATGTTGCCCGAGAAGATAAATACCAGCGTAAGGCGGCGGATGGGGCGGGGATGGCTCGCAAAACGGCAAAAGGGAAAAGCCTGCTCGAGCCAGAAGGCCAGGTCCCTGCCGCGGAACAGATCGTTGCCGGCGCGGGGCCGGGAATGGTCGACGAAAGCGGCGTTCATTCCACCAGTTTCAGGAAATCCGGGTTCTGGTGCAGGGGCTCGAAATCGGGCTCGTTGTAGATGAGCACCTTGTAGCTTTCGTCCTTTTTCAGGCATTTATCGACGTAGCGCAGGGCGCCGGCCGTATCCTCCTGGCGCAGGTAGGCGGCGGCCATGAGGTAGTAGAGAAAGGCGTCGCGGCAGTTGTTCTTTTCGGCGTGGGCGAAGTGTTCCTGGGCTTTCTCGACGTGGCCGGCATTCAGCTGAAAAACGCCTTCCCAGACGTGATCCTGGGCGCTTTCCAGCTTGAGCTTCACGGGATGGGCCTGGGCATGGGCGATGCTCTGGAAAACCTTGGCCCTGGTCTGGATCTCCAGCACGCTGTAGAATTCAGAGTCCTTATAGGCGTCGACGACCTTGGTGAAGCCATCGCCGGCCTTGACATAGTTCTTTTTATGGAAGGACTGCAGCGCCTTCTCGAATTCTTCGCTGATGGCCTGCAATTCCTTTTCTTCTTTCAGTTTCATGGCTGGGTGAACCTCCGGGGCCCTATTGTACATCTTTCCGGCATTATTTTCAACTGTTGCCGATCCAGCGGCAAAATCGGGGATAAAACGCTCCCCGGCGTACGAGGCAGGGAAGGAAGCGGGAGATGGGGCTAGTTGCCGCTCTTGTAGCGCTCGGGAATGACGCCGAGGACCTCGATGCCCGCGCCCTTGGCGATGTCGATGATGCGCAGCACGTCCTGGTAGTTGAGGGTCTCGTCAGCGCGGATGAAGATGGTCTTGTCGGTGCGGGTCTGGTAGAGGTCGCGGAGGGTGTTTTCCAGCAGGGTCATTTCAACCTGGTCCTGGTTGATCTTGACGGTGCGGTCGCTTTCAAGGGTCAGCACGATGCCGCGCGAGTCACCGCCGCCGCCCTCGCCGGCCTGCTGGGTCTCGGGGAGCTTGACATCGATCCCTTTCTGCATGACGGGGGTGATGACCATGAAAATGATCAGCAGCACGAGCAGGATATCGCAAAGGGGAACAACGTTGGGTTCGTATTTTTGTTTGCTGGCACCAATGTCAACACTCATGCGGACCTCCTCGATTGTAGAGTGTAATGTAGCAAAGAAAAAGAATGTTGTCAAGTGTCCATGTTAAAATATCGTCCCGGACCCGGCCAACAGGGGCGTGCCGGGAAAATTTGGAAAATTTTGTTTTTTAGGTTATATTGGTCACATGGCACGCAATACATTCCTCAAGGAAAACACGATCAATTGCCTTTTGGAGACCAGCGTCGAGCGCTTTGGAACGCGCCCCGCCCTGGGCATGGCCCTGGAAACGCCGCTGTCCTACAGCGAGCTTTTCTCCCAGGTCAGCAACATGGCCGCGGTGCTGAAAAAGCAGGGGGTGCGCAAGGGGGACCGGGTGGCCATCCTCGGCGAGAATTCCCCCAACTGGTGCATCGCCTGCCTGGCATCGATGCGCATCGGTGCCATCGTCGTGCCGGTCCTTCCCGATTTCCCCGAGGCCGACATTCACCACATCCTCCTCGATTCGGAGGCCAAGATCCTTTTCACCACCCAGCGGCAAGTGGAAAAGGTGCTGGGCCTACGCGAGCACAAGCTGCTGGCGGTGATCACCCTCGACGACTTCAGTGCCGAATCGGACCTGCTGACCGTGGAGCCCATCTCCAAGTTCGTCGAGAAGGCGCGGAATTTCCTGCGCCAGATCCCCGACAAGATCGGCCTGAAATCGACAGCCGTCGGCGCCGACGACGTGGCCTCCATCATCTACACCTCGGGGACGTCAGGGCATTCCAAGGCCGTCCTGCTCACCCATGGGAATTTCATCGCCAACGTACTGACCACCTCCAACTACCTGCTCGAGATCCAGCCCGGCTGGACCTTCCTCTCCATCCTGCCCCTCTCCCACACCTATGAGTTCACCCTGGGCTTCCTCTTCCCCCTGCTCAACGGCTCGCGCATCGCCTACGTGGGGAAGACCCCGACCCCGAGCATCCTGGAAAAGATCTGCAAGGTGGAAAAGCCAGAGGTCATCGCGGCCGTGCCGCTGATCATGGAGAAGATCTACAAGAAAAAGGTGCTGGCCGCCTTCGAAAAAAAATTCATCCTCAAGCTCATCGCCAAGGTCCCGGGCCTGAAGCTGCGGATCTACCGCAAGATCGCCGACAAGCTGGTGGAATTCTTCGGCGGCGAGCTGAAGACCATGGCCATCGGCGGCGCGGCGATCAACCGCGAGGCGGAGATGTTCCTGAAGAAGTCGGGCTTCCCCTACCTGATCGGCTACGGCCTGACCGAGTCGGCGCCGCTGCTGGCCGGCGGCCCCTGGGCCGACCCGACCATCGCCGTGGGCTCGACCGGCAAGCCTATCCCCGGGGTGGAGATCCGCATCGCCGACCCCGATCCCAAGACGGGCATCGGCGAGATCCTGGCCCGCGGGCCCAACATCATGCAGGGCTACTACAACAACCCCCAGGCCACGCGCGAGGCGCTGGATGACGAAGGCTGGCTCCATACCGGCGACCTGGGCAACTTCGACAAGGCGAACAACCTCTTTATCCGCGGCCGCTCCAAGAACATGATCCTGAAGTCCAACGGCGAGAACATCTATCCCGAGGCCATCGAGGACAAGATCAATTCCTGCATCCACGTGATGGAATCGCTGGTCATGGAGGTCAACGGGCAGCTGGAGGCCTGGGTCTACCTGGACTATGACCTGATCGACGAGGAGACCCGGGGCCGCAACCAGCAGCAGAAACTGGAATACATCGATGAGGTGCTGCTGCGGCTCAAGGAGACCATCAATCCCCAGTTGTCGGCCTTTGCGCAGATCGGGCGCTTCGTCGAGCACAAGGAGCCGTTCGAGAAGACCGCCACCAGCAAGATCAAGCGCTACCTCTACGCCCACTGACCCGAACGGGCCAGCCGCCGCTCCTGCGCCGGCTAGCGGCCCGGCGCACCCCCCGGTCAATTCCCGCCCTATTTCTTGATGCGGATGCTCAGCTTGCCGTTCTGCTTGCTGAAGGTGACCCGGGCCTCCACCAGGTTGTTGGTAAGCATCTTGGCCTTGATGCTCTCGATGATCGCGTCCCGCTCCTTGGCGGACTTGCCGCTTTCCGGGATGAACTCCCGGTACGCGGCGGCGAAGCGCTCGAAGGTCTCCTCGTCGTTCAGTGTCAGGTAGATCTCGCGCGGGCCGCTTTCGGCCTTGCCGGTCGCGGGCGCCGCGGCCTGGGAGCGCTTCTTTTTCTGCTGCGCCGGCGTGCCGCATTCCAGTTCGTTCAGCTTTTTCAGCCACATGTTGTTGTAGAGGCTGAAGCGCTGGGCCAGGTTCTGGATGATCATGTCCATCCGGGCCGTTTTGGAGCCGCCGTAGACCATTTTGCGCACGGCTTTTTCCAGGTCCTCGCGCTTTTTTTCCGGGGGCAGCTTGGTATCGCCGTTGAAGAAAAGGATGTATTCGGCTTTCAGGTCGTCGATCTTTTTTTCCAGGTCGGCGATCTGCTTCTCGGTGGTGGTCGAGCCCGGGTTCAAGCGGTCATCCAGAGGCATGTTCACCTGCCTCGGCCCGATCCGTCCCGGCTGGCGCCTTTTTATCTTTCATTCAATAGGTTCTGGCCGCTTCCTGGCCGTCCAGGACCCGGCGGACGCCCTCGGCCAGGGCCTGCATTTCGTCCTCTCCCGGATACACGTGGACCGGGGCGATGAAGCCGACGCGGCGGCGGATCAACTCGGTGAAGAACTCATTGAAGGCGATGCCGCCGGTGATGATGATGGCGTCGACCTTGCCCTCGGCCACGGTGGCCAGCCCGCCGGCCTCCTTGGCCACCTGGTAGGCCATGGCCTGAACCACCTCCATGGTCTGGGCATCGCCCGCCAGGTACTTCTCCCTGATCTTCAGGAAATCCTTGGAGCCCAGGTAGGAGAACAGGCCGCCGTTGCCGAAGACCATTTTTTCGAATTCCTTGAACTCCAGGCGCTGATCGCAGATATAGCGCGCCACCTGCAGCAGGGGCAAGCCGCCGCTGCGGTCCATGGAAAAGGGGCCCTCCTCGGAGGGGTTCACGGCGTCGATCATGCGGCCGTTGCGGTGCAGCGAGAGCGAGTTGCCCGTCCCCAGGTGGATGACCAGCAGCGTGACCGCCTCATAGCGCAGTTTCTGCTCGGCGCAGAAGCGCTTGGCCACGGCCTTCATGTTCAGGGCATGGGTGAGCATCACCCGGCTGAACAGGCGGTGGCCGGAATAGCGCGCCAGGGGCTCGGCCTCGTCCACCGACACCGGGTCGACGATATAGCAGGTGATGCCCAGCCTGGTCCCCAGGGAGAAGCCGATCTGGGCGGCCAGGTTGGAGGCGTGCGATCCCTGCCGGGCCGCGACCAGGTCGTCGACCATCCTCTGGTCGACGACATAGGTGCCGCTGGCCAGGGGCTTGAGCAGGCCGCCGCGGGCGGCCACGGCGCGAATGGCGCCGGGATCGATCGCCTTGTCGTGCAGGAAATCGAGGATGAGGCCCTCGCGGAAATCCTTCTGCGCATTGATGTCGGGAAAGCGCGAAAGCTCTTCGTCGGCATGCTTGATCGCCGCCGCGCAGACGGGAGCCGTGCCGTCGTAGACCGCCACCTTCGTCGAGGTGTTGCCGGGATTGATGACCAGGATGAGTTGCTGTGGCATCGTGACCTCAGATGCGGGACTGGATGTATTTGCCGATGATGAGTTCCAGCTTTTTGTAGGTCCGCTCCGGGATCATGATCGGGGCGGTGATGATGGAGGCGGCCAGGGCGCTGGCGCAGGCGCAGGCGTCCCGCTGCCGCGGCAGCTCGCGGATGATGCCGGGCAGCAGCTGCTGGATGCGGGCCATGCCCTTGTTGAGGTTGGCGATGACCATTTCCACGCTGACCGACTCCTCGCTCTGGTGCCAGCAGTCATAGTCGGTGACGAAGGCCAGGGGCAGGAAGCACATCTCCAGCTCGCGGGCCAGCTTGGCCTCCAGCGCCTGGGTCATGCCGATCAGCGCATGGCCCATCTGGCGGTTGGCCAGCGACTCGGCGCGGCTGGAGAACTGCGGTCCCTCCATGTTGCAATAGGTGCCTCCCAGGTGAGCGACCAGTCCCGCTTCGCGGGACAGGCGATAGGCGAGCCGGCCGAGGACGGGGCAGGTGGGGTCCGCCAGCGCCACGTGGGCCACGATGCCGTCCGCGAAGAACGTCTTCTCGCGCTTGAAGGTCTGGTCGACATACTGGTCGGGAATGACCAGCTCCCCCGGCTTCAGTTCCTCCTTGAGGGAACCCACGGCGGTGATGGAGATGAGGTGCTCCACCTTCAGCTTCTTCATGGCGAAGAGGTTGGCCCGATAATTCACTTCAGAGGGATTCAGGCGATGGCCATGGCCGTGGCGCGACAAAAATGCCACCGAGCGGCCGTGCAGCTTGCCCAGCATGAGCTTTTCCGAAGGGGCGCCGAACGGGGTGCGCAGCTGGACGGCATGGGCTCCCTCCAGCCCCTCCAGCTCATAGAAGCCGCTGCCGCCGATGATGCCGATTTCCGCGTATTCCATGTCATCTCCTATAAAGCCCGAAGGTTCCCGCCACAGGGATCGTGCCCGCCCTGATTATCAGAAAAACCGCCGCGAATGTCAACTGCCTTCCGGGCAATCGCCGACGCTCCGCCGTCTAACCGGTTGCGGCGGCAGGGGGGCGCGGCATGCAGCTGGTTTTTACGGAAAGCCTTGTTCTTTCGCAGAAAACGGGAGTGAAGTTCGTTCGCCTGCTTGACAGGCGGCGGGTGTTACTGGGTATAATCGGGGTCATGAAGTTGTTCCGCGACAGCGATGAACGCCTGGTGGCCGCCGTACTGGCCGGCGATACCGCAGCCTGGCAGAAGTTCATCCTGGAGTATTCGCGCTTCATTTACAGCGCCATTGTCAGGTATACCGACGACTACGACGAAAAGATGGCCGTGTACCTGCATGTCTTGGAAAAGTTGCGCCAGGACCGTTTCGAGCGCCTGCGCCGCTTTTCTTTCCAGGCCAAGCTTTCCACCTGGCTGACCGTCGTGGCCCGGCGCCTGGCCATCGATTTCCTGCGCGCGCGCTACGGCCGCGACTTTGAACTGAAAAAAGTCCGCGTCGTCTCCATCGACGACGGGAGCGGATACGGGCGGCTGCTGGCGGATGCGGCCACCCCGGAGACCGCGCTGGCGGCGGACGAGAGGCAGCAGCAGCGGCGGCAGCTTGAGGAGGGCCTGCAACAGGCCCTGAACAAGCTGGATGACCGCGAGCGCCTGGCCGTGCAGCTGGTCTATCTTCAGGGCATGAGGATCAATGAGGCGGGCCGGCTGCTCCGTCTTCCCGCGGCCTACAAGTTCCTCGCCCGTACCCTGAAGAAGATCCGTGCCGAGATGGAAGGAGCGCAGCGCCTGAGCCGGGTCGATATCGCCGGCGCACTGGAGGGAGAAGCCGATGAATGAGCATATCGCCGGCGAGGTCCTGGCGGCCTACGTGGATGGGACGCTGCCGAGCGGTTCGCGCCGGCGGGCCGAGGCCCACCTCTCCCGCTGCAGCGAATGCCGCGAGGCGCTGGCCGAGGTCTTCACGATCGGCAACAGCCTGGCGCCGGTCCCGCCTGAATTCCTCGAGCGTGCATTGCCGGCCGTCCCGCCGCGCTTCGACGCCATGCCCGCCGGGGGGAACGTGGCGCCGGTCGGAGTCCCGGCCAGAAGGGCCCTGCCCCTGCGCCTGGTCTTCGGCGTCGCCGCCGTTCTGCTGGTTGCCCTGGCGGTCCACTATCTTTTCATCGGCCGCGAGCGGGCGGGCGTGCCCGGGATCGCGGAAAAGCGGATGCCGGAAACGGTCGTTGCCCTGGAACAGAGCCTGCCGCCGGCGCCGGCCGAAACGACCGTCGCGGACCGCGCCGTTGCGGAGGCAGCCCATCCGCAAGCCCCGCCGCAAGCGCTCCGCGGCCAGGATGCGGAAAAGAAGCGCGCCTCCGGGGAGGCCGCTTCCGGGATCGCTCCTGCAGCGTCGTCCTTCAAGTCCAAGGCCCCGGCGGACTCGGCCCAGAGGCAAGAGAGGCTGCGGGCCGCGGATGAGACCGACATGATGCCGCTCCGCGAGCAGGAAGGCGGCGTTATCGGCGGCGTCCTCGGCGGGGCCGAAGCGCTGCCGGAAAAAGACCGGTTCGCAGGGGATACGCTGTCTGCGCCCGCCCCGGGCCGGGACAAGGGCTCCCGTCAGCGAAAAGCGGAAACCCTGCTCCCGCGGCTCGTCGGCAGCGTCGCGGCCGGCGACGCCATGCAGCTTTTCCTGGCGGCGACGGGACGCGCTGTCGCGCCGCGCCTGCTGCCGGCGGAAGCATGGTCGCAGGCGCCGGCGGTCCGCATCGCGGGCAATGTCACGGAGGATGACCTGATCGCGCTCCGCCCCCTCGCGGCCTGGGATTGGCTCCCGGCGGGCATGGCGCTGGAGGTGACGATCGCCGGGGACGGATCTGTCCGGGCCATCACGCTGCTCGGGGAGTGGGATCTCGAGGCGGCCGACCGGGCAAGAACGGCCGCCGCGCAGCTGCTGTTCTCGGGGTCGACGCTGGAGACGCGCCGGGCCGTTCTCTTCCGGGATCCCCTTAATTGACGGTGAATTCCTTCCCGGCCAGGAAGCTGCCGCCGGCGGTGATCATCACCGTCCAGGTTCCCTTCGCTTCGGCATAGAATTCACTGGGCAGCCTGTCCCAGGCGGCGAAATAAGCCAGGTACCTGGCCTTGGCGTTGATCTGCACCGTCCTGGAACTGCGGACCAGCCGGTTGTCCGGAGAGTACCAGTGCCATTGCAGCGTCATGGGCCGGCTTACTTGCAAGACCTTGATCAGCGCGATGATGCCGGGGTCGCCGGCAGTGACCGGCTCGTCTTCGATGGGCTTTTCCAGGTCCAGGGCCGCCGGATCGGAATGGATGATGGCCAGGGAGCCGACCATGTCTTCGGGTGCGGGGGGAATGGTGACGCGAAAGCTGAAACAGCCGGAAAGGGAGAGCAGGAGGGCCAGCAGGGACAGCGCCCGGCAGAGCGCCCGGATTGTCGCGAGACCGGGTGAATGCGTTTTCATCGCCGCCATTGTAGAGGATGGGCACGCCGTTGGCAAGCGCCCGCCGGGCCGCGATTTCTTGACTTTGCTGGCTGAAAAATGTATAGTGTTGCCCTTATCGAGCGCCAGAACGTAGCGCGGGCCCGTTTTCACAACATGAAAAACATCATCATCTCGATCCAGGGAGGCCGGCCGCTGGCGGGGCGGGTCGCTGTCTCCGGCGCCAAGAACGCCGCCCTGCCGGAACTGGCCGCCGTTTGTCTCAGCCCCGGGCCGCTGGCGTTCAGCAATTTGCCGCTGGTGGAGGACATCAAGGTGATGGTCGCCGCCCTGCGCGAGATCGGCGCCGAGGGCGAGCTGGATGGCCCCCTCGGCGAGGGGCGCGTCGAAGCGCGGACGGACGGCCTTCAGGGTCACACCATCCGCGTAGCCATGCCCGCACTGCGTTCTCCCCGCGTCTCGCGCCAGACCACCCAGACCACGCGGGCGTCGATCCTGCTGCTCGGGCCCCTGCTGGCCCGCTGTGGGGAGGCCCGGGTTTCCATGCCCGGCGGCTGCCCCATCGGCGAGCGCAAGATCGATTTTCATCTCCAGGGGCTGGAGCTGATGGGGGCGGAGATCCGCTCCGAAGAAGACTACCTGACCGCGCGCTGCCGCCGCCTGCGCGGCATCGAATATGAATTCCCCGGCAAGTCCGTCACCGGTACCGAGAACCTGCTCATGGCCGCCGCCCTGGCCGAGGGCACGACCGTCCTGCGCAACTGCGCCCTGGAGCCCGAGGTGGACGACCTGGCCGCCCTGCTGCGCAAGATGGGGGCCGCCATCTCCAGCCCCGAGGCGGGGACCTTCATCATCCACGGCCGCACGTCGCTCCATGGCGCCGATCACGCCATCATCCCGGACCGCATCGAGGCCGGCACCTACCTGATCGCCGGCTGCCTCGCCGGCAACGACATCATCGTCGAGGGCGTGGAGCCGGCGCACCTGGGCTGCCTGCTGGACATCCTGGCCGGCATGGGCGCCGATGTCCGCATCGGCGCGGGCGAGTTCCAGGCCCGGGGCGGGGCGACACTCGCGCCGGCCGCCGTGGTCACCGAGCCCTATCCCGGTTTTCCCACCGACCTGCAGGCCCAGCTGACCACGCTGCTGACCCAGGCCGAGGGCGTTTCCCGGGTCCGCGAGACGATATTCAACGACCGCTTCCGCCATGTCGGCGAGCTGAACCGGCTGGGGGCGGACATCGAGGTGCGCGGGGACGAGGCGCTCATCCGCGGCCGGGCGAGGCTGCACGGCGCCGTGATCAAGACGACCGACCTGCGCGCGTCGGCCGCCCTGGTTCTTGGCGGCCTGGTGGCAACCGGCGAGACGCGGATCGAGAATTCCTACCAGCTGTTCCGCGGCTACGAGAACATGCCCGAGAAATTGCAAAAATTGGGCGCAGCGATTACAATCACCCAGGAGTGAGCAGATGGGATCCTGCATCTTTTGCCAGATCGCCAGCGGCGCCATAGCGACCCCCCTGGTCTACGAGGACGCGGATATCGTCGCTTTTCGCGACATCCAGCCCCAGGCGCCGGTCCATTTGCTGGTGGTGCCGCGCCGCCATATCGCCTCCCTGAACGAACCGGGCGACGAGGCGCTGCTCGGCCGCCTGCTGCAGGCGGCGCGCCTGGCCGCCGCCGCTGCCGGACTGCGGCAGTACCGCGTCGTGGTCAACACCGGCGCCGAGGCCGGACAGTCGGTCCTGCACCTGCACCTGCACGTGCTGGGCGGGCGCGCCATGGCCTGGCCCCCAGGCTGAGGAGGGAACATGAAGATCACTTGGCTCGGGCATTCCGCGCTGAAGGTCGAGGGCAGCCGGACGGTCTATGTTGATCCTTTTCTGACCGGCAATCCCAAGGCGTCCATGCGCGTCCAGGACGTCGATCGCGCGGATGTCGTCGTCGTCAGCCATGACCACGGCGACCACGTGGGCGACAGCTTCGCCATCTGCCAGAAGACCGGGGCCACCCTGGTCGCCCTGCACGAGATCGCGCTGGCCGCGCAGGAGCGCAAGCTCAAGGCCGAGGGCATGGGCATCGGCGGCACGGTGAACGTGGCCGGCGTCGACGTTTCATTGGTCCCGGCCTTCCATAGCGCCGGGCTGGGCGGGACCGCGGCGGGGATCGTCATCGCCATGGACGGCAAGGCCCTTTACCATGCCGGCGACACGGGCCTGACCCTGGAGATGCAGCTGATCGGCGAGATGTACCGCCCCGCCATCGCCTTCCTGCCCATCGACGGGCGCTACAACATGACGCCGCGCCTGGCGGCCAGGGCCGTCGAGCTGCTGGGCGTGCCGCGCGTAGTCCCCATCCATTACGGCACGTTCCCGCACATCCAAAGCTCGCCGGATGAATTCAGGGAGCGGGTCGGGCCGGCGAGCGAGGTGATCATCCTGCAGCCCGGCGGGACGGTCGAGGTCTGATGCCCTACATCATCGACGGCAACAACCTGATCGGCTGCGCCCCTGATTTTTCGCTCGGCGACCCGGAGGCGCGCGGCAAGATGGTTTCCCTGGTCCGCAAGTTCCAGGAGAGCAAGAACACCAAGGTCACGGTCGTCTTCGACGGCGAGCCGCAGGGGAGCGAGCTGCGCAACCCCATCAACTCCAAACTGACCGTGGTCTATCCGCGCTACGGCCTCACGGCCGACGACGAGATCAAGCGCATCCTGGAAAGCTACCAGCATGTCAAGGAGACGGTGCTGGTGACCACCGACCGCGAGCTGAAGACCTTCGCCAAGGAAAAGGGCGTGCGCACCGTCAACTCCATCGAATTCTACTTCACCCTGAAAAAAGCGTTCGTTTCCCAGGGCCGGAAAGAAGAGACCCTCAAGCGGGTGAACACCCGCGTCTCGCAGAACGAAGTCGAGCAGTGGCTGAAGATCTTCAGCAATGACTGAGCGTCGCGCCTGACCCGCGGCCGGCCTGCCGCGCGGCGCCGCTGTTGTCATCAGATGATGTGGAATTCCATCCCTTTCAGCACCGCCTGGGTGCGTGTCTTGACCCCCATTTTCCTGAAGATGTTGTGCGTGTGGGTCTTGACGGTCTTTTCGCTCAAGAAGAGCTTCTCGCTGATGACCAGGTTGGACAGCCCCGATGCCAGGGCCTTCAGGACCTCGACCTCGCGGTCGGAGAGGTTGAAGGAGTCGACCGGCTTCTTGTAGGCGATCCCTGAGCCGGTGTCCTCCAGCAGCTCGCTGAGCAGCTGCTGCGACAGCTCGCGGCTGACCCAGACCTGGCCGCCCATGATGCAGCCCAGCGCCTTCTTGAGGACGCCCTTGCCGATGTTGGCCGGCAGGAAGCCCTTGACCCCCCGGCGCAGGAGTTCCTTTTTCCGCTCGTCGTCGCAGGCGCAGTTGATGATCACCGGCTTGGCGTTGGGGAAGACGAGCTTGAGGCGCGCAAAGAATCCCTCCGCGTCATCCAGGTATTCCTGGTTGCAGGAGGAGCAGATCAGCAGCAGGGCCGCTTCGAGGTTGAAATCGCCCTTCTTGACGTATTCATAGGAATGGTAGACGTGGAGCAGGCGGTACTCGGCGTTCTCCTTGAAGAAGTTCTCCAGCCCCTCGCGGACCAGCTGGTGGTGGCCGAGCAGGATGACGTTGATGCCGGGCCGGCCGCTTTCCTTTTCGCCGGACCTCTCGCGCTGGCGCTCGGCGACGGCGGCCCGGAGCTTGCGCAGGATGACGTCGTTCTCGGTGGATTTAGAAATGTAGTCGAAGATGCCGGTCTTCATGGCGTCGATGGCGCTTTCGTAGCTCGGGTAGCCGGTGATGACGATGATCTTCAGCGACTCGTCCAGGGCCTTCAGCTCGGTGGCCAGGCGCAGCCCGTCCTCGTTCTTCAGATGCAGGTCGACCAGGCCCACGGCGATCTCCTGCTTGCGGATCGTGTCCAGGGCCTGGGGCGTGTCGCCGGCGGTGAACACCCTGAAGCCTTCGCTCTTCAGCCAGATCTGCAGGCTTTTCAGGACCTCGGGGTCGTCGTCGACGATCAGCAGGCCGGGTTTTTCAGGCATGGGCCGTTCCTCGGCAGCGCGGCAGCGTCACGACCAAATGCGCACCCCCGGCGCCGCTCTCGTCCAGGGTCATGGCGCCGCCGTGCCTCTGGACGATATGGTAGGAAATATACAGCCCCAGCCCGGCGCCCTTGGCGTTCTTGGAGGAGTTGAAGGGCTCGAATATCTTGTTGCGGATGGCGTCGGGGAAGCCGGGGCCCTGGTCGCGGAAATGGATGGCGTAGGCGTCGGGCCGGCGCTCCACGGCGATGGCGATCTCGCCGTGGCCGGCCATGGCCTCGCTGGCGTTCACGATCAGGTTCATGAAGACCTGTTGCAGGCTGTCCGGGTTGCACAGGACCGGCAGCTCCTTTTCGCCGTCTTCGCGGACGATGGCGGTGCGGCCGGAGCGCTTGCCGAGCTTCAACACGTCGCAGGCGGTAGAGAGGATCGCGTTGATGTCGCTCCAGACGAAGGTCTCCAGGTTCACCTTGCCGTGGTCCAGCAGCTTCCTGGTGATCTTGCGCACGCGGGCGATCTCCTTCTCGGCCAGGGGCAGGACCTCGCCGACATCGCCGCCGGCATTCTTGAGCTGGCGCTTGATGACGGCGATGGAATTGGCGATGGCGAAGAGCGGATTGTTGATCTCGTGGGCCATGTTGGCGGCCAGGCGGCCGGTGGCGACCAGTTTCTCGTTCATGACCAGGCGGTCCTCCATCTCGCGCTGGCGAATGCTCTCTTTCTCCAGGCGCTGCAGCATCTTGTTGATGTTCTGGCTGAGCTGGGAGATCTCGTCGCGCCGCTCCTCGGGAACGCGGATGGAGAGATCCTTGAAGGTCGTGATGTCGGTGGTCTTGTGCGAGATGTCCTCCAGGCGCTTCAGCAGCATGCGGTCGATGAAGCCGAACAGCAGCAGCCCGAGCAGCAGGGTGCTCAGCCACAGGGAGACGAGGAAATTGCGCGATGCCTTCTCCTGCAGGCTGAAGAGGGCGCGGTCGGCGTCGGCGCGGATGACGAAGGCCGGGCGGCCTTCTGGATCGGTGTAGGCGCAAAAGACGCGGAAAAGCTGCCGGATCTCCGTGAGCAGCAGGCCGTCGCGGCGCAGCCGCTCCTTCTGTCCGGCATCGAGGTAGCCCGGCAGCCGGGCGGGATCGAGCAGCGCGGTGCTCTCCTGGATGGCGGCGCCGATGCGCTCGTTGAAGTCCTCGTTGACCAGCCGGCCCATGACCACGCGGCCGTTGATCGGGCCGCGGCCGTCGCTGTGCAGGATCGGCGACGAGACGAGGATCACCGGGCCGTGCTCCGAGTCGCTGAAGAAGCTCTGCAGCGACTGGCGGTCGAAGTCGAGGGCCAGCTTCCTCCAGATGTAGGCGTTCTTGGGATGGCCGGGGTCGAAGCGCACCGGGCGCTTGCGCAGGCGGTCATAGCCTTCGTGGTAGATCGTCTTCTTCATGCGGTTGAGGACGATGATGATGTTCAGGTCGTATTCGGGGATGACCGCCGCCGGCATGGACTGGGACTCGAACTCGCGCGTCTGCCTGTCGGCATAGTCGAACATGGCGTCCCAGGCCGCCCAGTCGAAGCAGATGGTGCCGATGCGCTTCTTCTCGCTGGCGACCATTTCGAAGACGCGCGAGGCCACCTTCATCGCCAGGATGTGCTTCTGTTCCTCCAGCGAGTGGGAGATGGTCAGGTGGTTCAGCCAGAGGTAGGAAAGGGAAAGCACCAGCCCCGATCCCGCGATGAACAGAGCCAGCTTGGTTTTCAAGGCCATCGGCCGGATTATAGTATCGAAACAGTGCAAATACAACTTTAGTTGTATGGAAAATGAAAAATAAATACAACCGCATTTAAGCATTTCGGTGGATTGCGGCTTTCCGTGCGCACCCCTATCATCTGGTCATGAAGCGGACGATCTGCTCAGCTTGCGTCGGTTTTGGAAAAGATATTTTCCATAAAACAAAGGAGAAAAAAGCAAAATGAAAGAGATGAAGAAATGGGTTTTCGGGGTCTGCCTGGTGGCGCTGTGCGCCGCGTTCCTGTTCGTGCCGGCGCTGATGAGCAGCGACACGGACATGCGCCTGGCCGACGATCCGGTCGCCAAGAGGGCTGCGCTGGACAGGGAACTGGCCGAGATGCGCGCTGAAATGAAGGCCAACGGCTGGGACTTCCAGATCGGTGCCAACCCGGCC
The DNA here is from genome assembly GCA_025456205.1 of Acidobacteriota bacterium. GTDB lineage: Bacteria > Acidobacteriota > Aminicenantia > UBA2199 > UBA2199 > UBA2199. Next base: position 82,854 of record JALOLA010000006.1, read on the forward strand.
ATGCAGTACAGCATCGAGCAGTTATGCAATTTCAAGCCCGAGCTGAAGCCGCTCAACTCCAGCGCGTATGAACCCGGAGATCAGGCCATGGTTGCGGCGACGCTGCCCACGGCGTTCATGGGCGTGACGTCCTCCATCAAGAACCAGGCCAGCTGCGGTTCCTGCTGGGCGTTCTCCACCATCGCCGGGCTGGAAGCGGCCATCATGTGGAAGGGCGGCCCGGAATACAACCTTTCCGAGCAGCACCTGGTGTCCTGCAATCCCTGGGGCTGGGGCTGCAGCGGCGGTTTCTTCGCCTTTGACATGATCGACGCCGGCAACCCTTACTATCCCGGCGCCATGCCCGAAACCTGTTTCCCCTATACTGCGCTTGATTCCGCCTGCGCTTATTGCGCCTCCCCGACCTGGTACCCGGCCGCTTCCTGGGCCTATGTCGGCGCCAGCAACTCGGTGCCTACGATCGATGCCATCAAGAACGCCATTTACACGCACGGCTCGGTCTCGGCCGCCATCTACGTGGAGCGCTATTTCCAGGCCTACACCGGCGGCGTCATGACCTCCTGCAAGAAGAGGGTCAGCGGCGTCAACCACGCTATCATCCTCTGCGGCTGGGACGACAGCAAGGGCGCCTGGAGACTGAAGAATTCCTGGGGCACGGGCTGGGGCGAAGCCGGCTACATGTGGATCAAGTATGGCTGCAACAACGTAGGCTATGGTGCCTGCTACGCCACTTATTAAGGAGCCAAAAAGAAAGGTCCTCTGGTAATTTTTGTCACCAAGGAACCCGCCCTCCCCGAGGGCGGGTTTTTTTTTGCCCGGGCCGCGGAAGCAGTGGTTGAAATATTAAAATTTATTCTATATCATGGACTCATCGCTATAAAGGAGGTTCTCATGGAAGAAAAAACCTATATCCCGGCCGATGTCCCCAACGGGACGCTCAATGAATACCTGGACAATTATGACGAGATAACCCTGGGGTCGGGGCGGCTGATGCTGTTCGCCGGCGACCAGAAGATCGAGCACCTGAACGACGACTTTTACGGCGAGGGCATCGCCGCCGACGACGCCGACCCCGAGCACCTGTTCAAGATCGCCAGCGAGGCCGAGATCGGCGTCTTCGCCACCCAGCTCGGGCTGGTATCGCTCTACGGCAACGACTATCCCGACATCCCCTATCTGATCAAGCTCAATTCCAAGACCAACCTGGTGAAGACGGCCCAACAGGACCCGGTTTCCACGCAGATGATCGACGTGCGCCAGGTGGTGGAGTTCAAGAAGAACACCGGGCTGAACATCCTGGGCGTCGGCTACACCGTCTACCTGGGCAGCGAGTATGAGAACGCCATGATCCGCGAGGCGGCGCAGGCGGTGCACTGGGCGCACCACCATGGCCTGCTCACGGTGCTGTGGATCTACCCGCGCGGCAAGGCGGTCAAGGACGAGAAGGCGCCCGAGCTGATCGCCGGCGCCACCGGGGTCGCCGCCACCCTGGGCAGCGATTTCGTCAAGGTGAACTACCCGAAGAAGGAGGGGCAAAAGTCCGCCGAGATCTTCAAGCAGGCGATCAAGGCGGCGGGAAGGACCAAGGTGGTCTGCGCCGGCGGCTCCAGCATGGAACCGCGGGCGTTCCTGCAGCAGCTGCACGACCAGATCTTCATCTCCGGCGCCATGGGCAACGCCACCGGCCGCAACATCCACCAGAAGCCCCTGGACGAGGCCGTGCGCCTGACCAACGCCATCACGGCCATCACCGTGTATGGCAAGCCGGTCGATGAGGCCTTCCAGGTCTACATGGGCAAGGAGCCGCGGAACTGAGGAAGGCCGCGAACCGCGGCGGGATCCCGCCTAGCGCTGGTTTTGCGGGTCGAGCCTTCCATGTCCTTGCTCAGGGCGTCGATCTTGCTCTCGATGCGGGCCAGCCGCTCGTCCATGAGCGCGAGCTTGGCCTCCAGGCTGACGGTCTTTTCGTAGACATCGGCAACGTTCGCCGCCCGCTGCAGGACGCGCTGCTGAGTGGTCGCGGGGACGACCTGGGCATCGGCGGCCTTGCTGGCAATGAGGACGGCCAGCATGGCGCACAGGACCACGCCCAGCAGCACGCTCCGCCAATGCCGATCGCTTCTTCTGTTTTTCATGATGCTCCTCCTGGGTTTGACTGCCTTACCACTACCATACTCCCCGGAGGATTGCAATGCGCGGCCGCGCCGGCGCGCGCCAGCGCGGGTTGACTTATTTTGCCGCTGCGGTATCATCAGCCTTGGCCCGCGCCCGCAGGCGGGGCCAAAGAGGAATACAACCATGAGACCAAGCCGCCATGTCACAAGGATCGCGCTGCCGCTGCTCCTGCTCCTGCTGGCCGTTCTGCCGGGGTGCAGCAAGAAAACCGCGTCCATCATCGAGGGGGAGTGGACCGTGCGCATCAATTTCCCCGGCAACGATCCTTCGGACCTGTTCCTCAAGTTCGAGGGGGACGATGAGTCCGGCAGCGTTTACAACCAGAAGGGGACGCTGCTGGGAAGCTACACCCTGACCCGGCCGACGCTGAAATTCACGGTGCAGGTCTTTTACAACGATTTTTCTGGAAACCTGGTGTATCTGTTTTCCGGCGCCCTGTCCGACGACACGCACATGGCCGGCACCCTGATCGGCTATTTTTCGAACTTTCCCCTGGCGACGCTGAACGGAACCTGGAGCGGCACCAGGTAGGATCCATTCCTCCAGGCATACAACCGCGCCGCCAACATGTTGGGAAGAAAACGAGAAGAATTTTATCCCTGATTTTCGTGAGGGATTCATATACGAAAGAGGATTTTCTTCTGACCGGGCGAGATTTTCATTGAAAAACCCTATTATATGAATAACCAGGAAAGAGGGAGGGACATACTATGAAAAATGTACTGCTTTTCGTTGCGATTTCAAGCATCGCTGTTGGCTTGACTTTCGGCGGCACCATCACCGTCTCCCTGCCCACTAGCGGCAATGCGGTCATGGCGAGCCCGCTGCAGATCGCCTGGACGGCCAGCGGCGTCAATTCGAATGTCAAGATCCTGCTGCGCAAGCCCGGCGGCGCCCTGGTCGGGACCATCGCCGGCAACCTGCCTGCGAACGCGTCACCGTATGCCTGGACCGTAGCCGACCCCGCCGTCGCCGGCGAATCCTACAAGATCCATGTCCGCGCCATCGATGGCTCGGCCGAGGGCACGAGCGCGATTTTCACGATTTCGGCCCCGGGCGGCGATGCAGCGCTCGATCATGCGGTCAAAGCGAACCCGGGATTGCTGCGGATGGGAAAACCGGAGTCTCAACGGGAAGTGCCGGCCGGCGCCCAGTTGCTGTTCAATATCGCCATCGATCCGAAAATCAAATACAACCTCAGCCAAATCGGGGGCAAGGATATCTGGACATTCTATTCCTTCGTGTCGGCGAACAAGGACCTGCCCCACATCCACGTCAAGTTCACGATCGAGTCGGCCACCTGCAACGAGACCACGACCGCGTCTTTGAGTGCATTCAAGAAAGGGGAGAACCGGATGGTCTCGTTCAAGTGCGAGGCGCCCTCTCACAGCCCCATCAAGATCGCCATGGAGGCCGACCCCCTCAACGAGTGGAAAGACGTCGTCAAGGAGGACAACCTGGCCACGATGGAGACGCCGTTCCTGCTCTGACAGGCAGCGTTATTCAGGGGGCTGGATCGCCCGCTGCTTCCACATGGCTGGCGGCGTCCATGATGCCCCGGGGGGCGGCAAGCGGTCACGATCCACGCCCGTCCAGCACTTCGCAGGGTCAGACCATCCTTGCCGCGATGTCCTTGAGATTACAGGGAACGGCATGACGGCAGCCTGCACGCTGCCGCTCGAGGATAAAATGCGAAAAATGTACGCGACCTTCCAGGTATGGGAGAGCGGGGAAAACGTTGTTTCGCTGCCTGCGCCAAAGGCGCCGTGAAAAAATCAGTGCCCCAAGAGTGCAATCGTATGCCGACATTGAAACGCCGGGCAGGTTAAAAATTACTTTGGCATCCGCGCACCCGGAAGGACTCGAACCTTCAGCCTGCTGATTAGAAGTCAGCTGCTCTATCCTTTGAGCTACGGGTGCCTGCCTGAAAATCGGGGCGAGTAGATTTGAACTACCGACCTCCTGCTCCCAAGGCAGGCGCGCTGACCAGGCTGCGCTACGCCCCGCTTGCCAAGGTCTCTACAGCTC
>JALOLA010000051.1 GCA_025456205.1 Acidobacteriota bacterium
CAGCCCGCGCAGGGTCTTGAGGCGCTGCTGGATGGTCAGGGCGTCGAGCAGGGCCTGGGTGGGGTGCTCGTGGAAGCCGTCGCCGGCGTTGACGATCGAGGAGCGGGCGAAGGTGGTCAGGTAGTGCGGCGAGCCGGAGGCGGAGTGGCGGATGACGATGATGTGCGGGTTCATGGCCTCCAGGGTCAGCACGGTGTCCTTGAGGGTCTCGCCCTTCTTCAGGCTCGACACCGAGGAGTTGAAATTGATCAGGTCGGCGCTCAATCGCTTGGCCGCGATCTCGAAAGAGCTGCGGGTGCGGGTGGAGTTCTCGAAGAAGAGGTTGACCACCGTCTTGCCCTTCAGGGCCGGCACCTTCTTGACGTCGCGGCTGGACACCTCGATGAAGGCCTCGGCCGTCTCCAGGATGGTCTCGATGTCGTCGACGCTGAGGTGCTCGATGCCCAGCAGGTGGTCCTGGCGGAAGCTCCTGTCTTTCATTTAGAACCCCTTGGGCTCCATGATCAGCACCTGGTCCTTGCCGTCGATCTCCTTGAGCATGACCTTCACTCGCTCGCGGCGCGAAGTGGGCAGGTACTTGCCCTTGAAGTCGGGGCAGATGGGCAGCTCGCGGTGGCCGCGGTCGATGAACGCCGCCAGCTGCAGGGTGGCCGGCCGGCCCAGCTCGAATATCGAGTCCATGGCGGCGCGGATGGTGCGGCCGGTGAAGACGACGTCGTCGATGAGGACGATGTCCTTGTTCTCGACGGGGAAGTCGATCTCCGTCTTCTTCACCGCCGGCTGCCGCTCGTGCCGGTGCAGGTCGTCGCGGAACATGGTGATGTCGAGGATGCCCAGGGGGATGTCGACGTTCTCCAGCTCCTTGATCAGCCCCTGGATGCGGCGGGCGATGTGCACGCCACGCGTCTGGATGCCGATCAGCGCCAGCTTCTCGGCGTCGCGGTTGTGTTCCAGGATCTCGATGGCCAGGCGCTGCAGCGTGCGCAGCACTTTTTTATCGTCCATGATCTTGGCCTTGATCTTTTCCTTTTCTTCCATGGTTTTCTCCTTCGCGGGCAAAGGCAATTATAATCGATTCCGGCGATTTTGCAAAGGCGGGGCGCTAGACGCCCAGCTCCGCGCGCAACCGCTCCGCGACCTCGGCGATCCGGGAAAAGTCGCCTCCGCGCCCCTCGAGCAGGCTGGCGCTGCCGCCGCCCCTGCCATTGAGGAGGGCGAAGAGGCGGGCGCTGATGACGCGCAGGTCGATGTCCCCGCGGCCGCGGCCGATGACGACATGGGCCGGCGGCGTCCGGCGGAAAATCAGTGCGTTCTTGCCGGCGGCCATGACGGCGCCGGCGAAAAAGCGCAGGTCGGCGGGATCGGCGTCGTTGAGCTCGCGGACCACCAGGCCGCCGGGCTCCGCGGCGGCGGCGGCCGCCTCGCGCTCCATTTCCCGCTGCCGGGACTTCTGCAGGCCGCGGCGCAGCTCGTCCCGCTCCCGGAGCAGGGCCTCGACATGGGCGGGTATCTCCGGCAGCGGCTGGGTGACCAGGCGCTGCAGGCGCTGGGAGAGATCGTGCTTCAACTGGTGGTCGCGCAGGGCGCGGTAGCCGGCGGCGTAATACAGGCGGACGTTGGCGCGCACGCGCTCGGCGCGCATGATCTTCAGCAAACCGATCTCGGCGCTGTTCTTGACGTGCGTGCCGCCGCAGGCCGATTGGTCGAAGCCCTCGATCTCCACCACGCGGATCCGGCCCTGCACCTTGGGCGGCTTGCGCAGGCGCAGGGAGGAAAGGTCGGCGGTCGCAAAGACGCGCACCGGCAGGGCGGCGAAGGCCAGGCGCGCGCACTCGGCCTCCAGCGCCCGGATCTCCTCCTCGCTGAAGGCGGGCCGGCCGATCTCGATCGAGGAGTGCTCCGGCCCGATGGCGAACGAGAGCGTCGGGGCGGCGAAGAGGCGGACCAGGACCTGCGAAAGCAGGTGCTGGGCGGTGTGCTGCTGCATGTGGTCGAAGCGGCGCGCGAATTCAAGCTGCAGCCGGGCTTCACCGCCTCCCGGGTCGCCGGCAAGGACGTGGACGACGTCGTCGCCGTCGCTTTCCAGGGCCAGCAGCGGCAGGCCGTTGATCGTTCCCGTATCGGCCGGCTGGCCGCCCCCCTCGGGGCAGAAGATCGTGCGTTCCAGGCGCACCGCCCAGTGGCCATCGCGGTCCTCGCTGCCAACGATCCTGGCGGTCGCCTCGCGCAGGTAGGGGTCGCGCTGGTAGAGCTTGTCGGTCATTTGCCCGTCTTCGCCTGTTGCTTCAGGGCGGCCTCCACCAGGGGCTTGATGGCCGCGGTCGACTCGTTGGGGATGGTCAGGGCCAGGTTGTACTGGCGGATCAGCCAGCGCCCCGCGACCTTCTCCAGCACGCCGGAGCCGCGGCAGGGCCAGTAGGACGCAGAGTGCAGGTCTTCGTCGAACCAGGCCGTGCCGCCGTCGGCGGAAAGGTAGACCCGGCGCCGGCTGGCCGTGAAAACCCAGGCCGACGCGCGCCGGAAATAGGGGGCGGCCCACTCCTGGAGCTCCTCCCGGGTCCAGCGCTCGCGAATGTCGGTGCCCAGGAAGATCGCTCCCGGGGCCAGAGCGCCGAAATAAGCCTCCGCGTCGGCGACGGCGGCGGCATGGTGCCACGCGCTCAGGAAACGCTCGATCTCGCTTCTAGCCGCAGCGCCCGCGTCCGTCCCGGCCCCGGCCAGCAGCGTCGCCAGGGTCGCCAGGCAGAATGCCGTGAATGTCTTTTTCATGCGTCGTCTCCTCTTCGCATCGCGCCCGCCTGTCATTCTCGGCCGGGACGATGGTTTTGTCAACCGTCGCGGGCCTTGATCTTTGACAACCATTTCCCTTTGATCTAAAATCCGATTTCCCTGGAGGTACGCGCCCATGAAGCCCAAAATAGTTCCGGCAGACAGGAGATTCTTCTGGCTGCTGCTGGCCGCCGCCCTGGTGCTGCTGGCGGCGATGCTCCCGGCCCAGGCCCCGACCGCGGCCAAGCCGGCGATCTACGATCCCGGCGCCGACGTGAAGGCGCAGATCGCCGTTGCCGTCAAGCGTGCCGGCGCCGAGGAGCGCAATGTCCTGCTGCTGTTCGGCGGCAACTGGTGCCCCTGGTGCCATCGCCTGCATGAGCTGTTCGCCGCCGATGCCGCGATCCGCAAGGTCCTGGCCGAGCGCTATGTCCTGCTGCTGGTCGATGTCGGCGAGAAACCCGGCCAGCCGCTCAACCAGGACCTGGTCGAGCTGTACCGCGTCAAGGGCTTCGGTTTCCCGGCCCTGGCCGTACTGGACAAGCAGGGCAAGCTGCTGTGCGCCCAGTCCACCGGGGTGCTGGAAAAGGGCAAGGGGCACGACCCGGCCAGGGTCCTGGCGTTCCTGACCCTGCAGATCGGCCAGTGACGCTTCCCCGGCATCCAGGGGCACGGACCTGATGTTCGCTTACCAGCAGGACGGCCGTTACTTTGCCCAGGCCGCCCGCGGCCTGGAGGAGCTGGCCAGGATCGAGCTGGCGGAGCTGGGGGGCCGAGATGTCGAGATCTCCGGCTCCGGGGTCCAATTCCTAGCCGACGCCGCCGGGCTCTGCCGGGTCAACCACCGCTCGCGCCTGGTGTCGCGGGTGCTGGCACCGCTGGCCGCTTTTTCCTGCTTCTCCGAGCAGGCGCTCTACGATGCCGCCCGGGCCATCGAGTGGGAGAAGGTCCTTGCCCCCGAGCGGACATTCGCCGTTTTCGCCCATGTCGGGGAGAGCCGGATCACCCATTCGCATTATGCGGCGCTGCGGCTGAAGGACGCTGTCGCCGACCGCTTCCGCGAACGCAGCGGCCGCCGCCCCGACGTGGATACCGAGCACCCCGACGCCTGGATCCATCTGAGCGTGCGCGATGACCGGGCCGTGGTCAGCCTGGATACCTCCGGCGGCTCGCTGCACCGTCGCGGCTACCGGCAGCAGTCGGTGGCGGCGCCGCTGCAGGAGACGCTGGCGGCGGCCATCGTGCGCCTGAGCGGCTGGCAGGGGGAACGGCCGCTGGTCGACCCCTTTTGCGGATCGGGCACGCTTCTGGCCGAGGCGTTCATGCATTTCTGCCGCGTCCCTTCGGCTTTCAAGAGAAATAAATTCGGCTTCGAGGCCCTGCCCGACTTCGATCCCCGCATCTGGGAAGAGGTGCGCCGGGAAGGCGAGGCCATGACCCGCGAGCTGCCGGAGGGGCTGATCCGCGGCAGCGACCTCGACCGCCAGTCCGTGGCCGCCGCCCGCGCCAACCTGCGCGAGATCCCGGGCACGCGCGGGGTGGCGGTGGAGCGCAAGGATTTTCGCGAGCTGCCGGGGATCCCCGGCGCCACGATCGTCTGCAACCCGCCCTACGGCGTCCGCGTCGGCGAAGCCCAGGGGGCGCGGCTGCTCTTCAAGGAATTCGGGGATTTTCTCAAGCGGCGCTGCCAGGGCTCGACTGCCTATGTCCTCTGCGGCAACCTGGAGCTGGCCGCAGCCATCGGCCTGAAGCCGGCGCGGCGCTTCGTGCTGTTCAACGGCCCGATCGAGTGCCGGCTGCTGAAGATCGAGATCTACTGATGCCCGTTCGCTTCAGGGCAGAGTGCGCAGGAAGCTGCGCCGCGCCGCCTCGACCAGGAGCAGCAGCAGCAGCCCCAGGCCGATGAACCAGGGGAACAGCTCGGTCGTCGCGTAGTAGTTCCGGCTCTTGATGTTCGTTTTTTCCCAGCGGTCGATCTCGCTGAAGATGCTCTGCAGCGAATCGCGGTCGGTGGCGCGGAAATAGAGGCCGCCGGTGGTCCCGGCCATCTCCCGCAGCAGGGACTCGTCGATCTCGACATTGACCATGACGTGCTGGCGGCGCCCGAAGGAGTCGAGAACGGGGTAAGGCGCCTCGCCGCGGGTGCCGACGCCGATGGCGTAGACCTTGACGCGGAAGTCGCGGGCCATCTTGGCGGCGTCGCGCGGATCGATCTCGCCGCGGTTGTTCACGCCGTCGGTGAGCAGGATGATGATCTTGGTCTTGGCCGTGGAGTGGCGGATGCGGTTGACCGCGGCGGCCAGGGCCATGCCGATGGCCGTGCCGTCCTCCAGCTCCCCGAGCTCCGTCTCCTGCAGGTAGAACTTGAGGATGTCGTAGTCCACGGTCAGCGGGCACTTGGTGGTGGAGGTGGCGGCGAAGACGACCAGTCCCAGCCGGTCGTTGCGCCGCTTCTCGATGAACGAGGCGATGACCTCCTTGGCCACTTCCAGGCGGTTCTTCGGCTTGAAGTCGATGGCGGCCATCGATCCCGATATGTCCAGGGTCAGGAGGATGTCCAGCCCCCGCTGCTCCTCGACCTGGGTTGTGTTGAGCCACTGCGGCCGCGCCAGGGCCAGGATGAAGAGCAGCAGGGCCACGGCCTTGCAGCGCTCCATGCCGCTGACCAGGGCGGCCTTCAGCGTGGGCGCCGGGGCGGGCAGCAGCGCCCGCGAGGGGAACCAGACATGGCGCTGGCCGCGGCGGGACAGGTAGCGCCGCCACCAGGCCAGCAGCGGCAGCAGCAGCAACAGCAGCAGGTACAGCTTAGCGGCGAACCTGAACATGGGCGGCCTCCAGGGCCTGCTCGCGGCGCGCGCGGTGAACGGCGATGAGGGAAGCGAGCTTGGGCCAGATCGCGGCCAATTCCTCGCTGCCCGGCAGCCGGCGGGCGAATTTCACCAGGTCGGCCTGGGTGAGGACGGCGTCCAGGTGGGAGACGATCGCGCCGTCGTTTTCGCGGCCCTGCAGCAGCGCCATGGTCTCGGAGGTGGTGCAGTCTTCGGCATTGAACCCGTAGGCGCGCTGGATGAAGTGCTTGAGCATGGCGCTGAGGGCGATGAAAAATGGCCGGAATTCGCCGCGGGCCGGCAGGTCCTGACGCCGCAGCTCGCGCAGCCGGGCTTCCAGCTCGAGCTCGGGCGGCGGGGGCGGTGCGGCCTCCGGGGCGCGCTTCCTCCTGGCCCGCCGCAGCAGCAGCGCAATCAGTCCGGCCAGAAGGAGCAGCAGCAGGAGCGCCGCGGCGAAGGGCAGCAGGTGCCGGGGGTCGCCGCGCATGGCCAGCAGTTCCTTCAACGGCCGGATGTCCTTGTCGTTCTCGCCCAGCAGCGAGCGCACGCGGATGACCAGTTGCCCGGTCGGCTCGGGCTCGCGCCCCGCCGGGCCCGGGCCGGCGGGGAGCAGATCGACCTGGAACGGGCCGATGGTGAAATCTCCGGTCTGAAAGAAGGCGACGGTCACGATCTCCACGAAGGTGCGTACGTCGGCGCTGCCGGTGGCGGGCAGGGAGCGGCGCCCGATGACCTCATACGCGCCGGGCGGGACCTGCAGGCGGACGGCGCGCGTGCCGGGCTCGGTGCGCACGACCACGCGCAGCTCGACGCGCTCGCCGATGGTGACCGTCGATGCCGAGGACGAGAGGGTCGCCTGGGCGGCATCGGCCCCGGGGGCCAGGAACAGGAAGAGCAGAATGGTGCTCAGGGGTTTCATCTGGCGAATTTTTTCTTGCGCTTCAGGAACAGGTCGAACAGGGGCTTCTCGCAGTCCTGGTCGGTGCGCACGGCCAGGAAGTCGATGCCGTGCTTGCGCAGCAGATCCTGCAGCCGCCGGCTTTTTTCCCGGCGGCGCCTGAGGAATTCGCCGCGCAGGGCCGGCCGGCCGAAGTCGGCGCCGAAGCCGGCCCGGCTCTCGAGGTCCTTCAGGAAAAAGAAGCCGCGGCCGGGAGGGGCCTCCTCGACGCGGTCGGTGATGTCGATGGCGATCAGGTCGTGCTTGCGGCTGGCGATCTTCAGCGCCGTGTCGAAGCCGTCGTCCAGGAAATCGGAGATGAGAAAGACCACGGCCTTCTTCTTGATCAGCGAGGTGAGATAGGCCAGGGCGCCGCTGATCGAAGTCCCCCGGCCCTGCGGCTGGAATTCGATGATGTCGCGGATCAGCCGCAGCAGGTGGGTGCGGCCCTTCTGTGGCGGCGTATACTGCTCGATGCGGTCGCTGAAGAGCAGCAGCCCTACCTTGTCGTTATTGAGCATGGCCGTGAAGGCGATCAGGGCGGACAGCTCGGCGGCGATCTCCTTCTTGCTCTTGAGCCCCGAGGCGAAGCGCAGCGAGGCCGAGAGATCGAGCGCCAGGAGGATGGTCAGCTCGCGCTCCTCGACGAACTGCTTGACATAGAGGCGGCCCAGGCGCGACGAGACGTTCCAGTCGATGAAGCGCGAGTCGTCCCCGGCCTGGTATTCGCGGACCTGCGAGAACTCCATGCCGCGGCCCTTGAAGGCCGAATGGTATTCTCCGGCGAAGATGTCGCGGGCCGCCTTGCGGGAGATGATCTCGATGCGCTTTATCTTGCGAAGGATTTCTTCGGCGATCATGCGCTGCCCGCAGGGGATGCCGTGGCCGTCACATGGATTCGATGGTGATGCGGCCGCTGTAGCTGATCTTGAAGTTGGTGGGATAGCCCAGCTTCATGTTCCAGACCTTGGGCAGGTGCTCCGCCAGCTGCGTGAACGAGCTTTTCACCTCGACGGGGACCTTGGCGATCAGCTCGATGCCCTCGACGTTGCTGTAGTTGAGCTTGACGTTCTTGTTGCGGCAGTAGAACTCCAGGCTGTAGTTGCCGGCCGAAGTATTCTGGATGTAGATCATGGAGACATCGAACACTTTTTCTTCCATTGCCGTCCTCCAGCTTCCGGATCGTGCGCGCACCCGTCGACCATTGTAGCAAAAACCGGCCCCATAGGGCAAGGGGCGCGCCGCCACGGGAGGCGGCGCGCCAGGGGCTAGCGCGTCAACCCGGCTTGCGCGCTCCCAGCTCCCGGTTGATCATCCACAGCCCCTGGGTGCTGTCCTTGACCAGGGACAGGTCATGCACGATCTTGGCGGCGCTGGCTTCCTCCTCCACCTGCTCCTTGATGAACCATTGCAGCATGATCTGCATGGGGAAGCAGCTTTCGGCGCCGGCCTGGCGGTAGAGCTCATGGATGCAGCTGCTGATGTGCTGCTCGTGCTTGTGGGCGGCCGTGAAGGCGGCCAGCGGCGACTTCCACTCTTTTTCCGGCTCCTGGACGGCCCGCAGGGAGACCCGTCCCTCCATCTCGTCGAGGAAATGGAAGAACTTCATGGCGTGGGACATCTCTTCCTGGGCCTGGGCCTTCATCCAGGAGGCGAAGCCATCCAGGTTCAGCGAGAGAAAATACGCCGACATGGACAAATAAAGGTAAGCGGAAAAGATCTCCTCGTTGATCTGCTTGTTCAGTGCGGTTTCCAATTTTTTACTGATCATGTCAACCTCCGTTGCCGCAAATATACCATGAACGGTTCCTTATTGCCAGTCGGCCTCCGCCCGCATTTCGCCTCAGGAATTCCCTGATGCACCGACTCTATTGCATTTTGCCGGGTGATTGGGTATATATGCTGCAGGGAAAACTACGGAGAATCAGGAAAGGCATGGCTGAAGGTTACATCATCAAGTGCTGGCACTGCATGACCGAATTCGACGCGGCCGCGGCGGCCGATTGCGGCCATTCCTCCCCGACCAAGATCTGCCCGTTCTGCCTCAAGTGCTTCTGCAACGCCTCGGAGGACTACAAGAAGAAGTATGTCAAGAACTGCCCCAAGGAGCTGCTGGCCGACCACGTCTCGCCGCGGGACGCCCTGTACCTGAAGATCGGCGAGATCCTGGTCAAGGCCGGCAAGATCTCCGGGGAACAGCTGGACAAGGCCCTGGACAAGCAGCGCATCCTGAACAAGAAGCTGGGGGAAGTGCTGATCATGATGTCGCTGATCACCCCGGACGAGCTGCAGCTCTACCTGCTCAACCAGAAGAACATCGAGCAGATCGACCTGAAGAATTTTTCCCTGGACGCCGGGCTGATCGGCCAGGTCGGCAAGGATTTCTGCCTGGGACAGAAGATCATTCCCATCGAGATCCAGGAAGTCGCCGGCGGCCGCGTGCTGCGCTTCGCCTTCTACTCGGTGAACGAGCTGCCCAAGCTGAAGAAGCACGGCGAGCTGCAGCAGTTCAAGCTGATCCCCTACCTGGCCCAGAAGGAGGAGATCGAGAGCCTGCTGAAGTCCCTGGAGAACAGCGACAAGGAGATCAGGATATACACGTCGACGGACAGCGCCAAGCACGTGCGCGTGCTCAACGCCCTGGTCAAGTCGGCCGTCCAGGCCAGGATCGCCGACATCCTCTTCGAGTTCAAGGAAGGCCAGCTGGAGATCTTTTTCCGCAACGGCGAGCAGCTGGCCCGCGTCAATCAGCCCATCGACGACGCCAGGGAGTTTTTCTGCAAGATCAAGGAGATCTGCGGCTTCCGGGGCGACGAGAAGCAGCCGGCCCGGGAATCCTGGCTGAACCTGAGCAAGAACTTCAGCCACCTGAAGGCCAAGGTGCTGTACTATTCCGCCGGCGCCCAGGAGAACGTCCGTTTCCGCTTCCACAATCTCAGGGACTACGCCCGGAAGGCCGCCGAGCTCAACCTGGAGCGCGACGAGGTGGATCGCGTCCAGTCCGCCCTGCAGAAGCCCAACGGCTTGTACATCGTGGCCGGCCCCGCCCACAACCGTACGCCGGAGACCCTCTATGCCCTGATGAACTCGCTGTCCGGCGAGCGCAGCGAGCGCATCGCCACCGTGGAGACCACCGTTGTGCTGCGCAACGAGCGCTTCTTCCAGATCGAGAACCAGGGTGGCGACGTCAGCGATGCCGTCTACAAGAACCTGCTGTTCTACAAGCCCGACTCCATGTTCCTGTTCGACTATTTCCAGAAGAATTATAACCGCCAGTTCCTGAACTTCGTGGAGATGGGCAAGCTGTTCATCGAGCTGCAGGGCTTCTCCTACGAGGAGATCTTCGAGAGGATGCAGGTCGAGTACGACGTGCCGCCGTCGTTCCTGGTGGAGAACCTGCGGCTGGTGCTGTTCCAGCGCCAGGTGCGGACCCTTTGCCCCGCCTGCAAGAAGCCGAACCCGCGCCCGGCGCGCGAGTTGTTCAAGAACAAGAAGCTGAGCGGCGAATACCGGGTGTTCCAGGAGGCGGGCTGCCCCGAGTGCCAGTCCAGCGGCTGCGGCGGCGACGAGATCCTCTACGAGCTCTTCACGCTCGACAACCAGGAGCGCGCCTCTTTCCACAAGAGCCAGCTGGCCGCCCTGGACCGCAAGATATCTGAGGCCGGCAACCTGACCATCGCCCAGAAGGTGCTCAACCGGGTGCTGAAGGGCGAGGTGTCCCACAAGGAGAGCGGCCGCTTTTTCTGATCCGGCCGTCTCGGCGGGAACTTACATCGCCTTGAAGTTGCGGCTGCAATCCAGGCAGACATGGAGGCGCGGCCGGCCCTGGGAGCGGCGGCCCGTCTCCCGCCGCCGGCGCCAGAACAGGACCAGGGTCAGCAGCAGCAGGATGGCGGCCGGCAGGCTGGCGCGGCTCAGCAGGAAAAGGAGCAGGACCGCCAGCAGGGAGAGGAAAAAGAACAGCGTTCCCAGAACGACCTCGGCGACCGACTGGCCGTCGTCGCCATGGTCGCCGTCTTCGAAAGGCAGGGTGGCGCTGGAACCGCAGAATGGGCAGATCGGCGGCGGCCGCTTCACTTGTCGAGCAGGATGCGCGTCCCGAGCGCCGGGTTGAAATCCGAGAAAAGCTTCTGGGCGCCGCCGACCTTGAGCTGTTCGTTGAAGATGCTCATGCGCGAGTCGAGCAGGTCGAGGATATGCAGCAGGTACGCCTCGCGGGTCTTGGGCACCTCGGGGGAGCCGTATTCCTTCTCGCCATGATGGGCGACGATCAGGTGCTGGATGCGCACGCTCAGAGGCTCGGGGAAATCGGGGATCTTGTTCCTCATTTCCTGGAAGATCGTCAGGCTGATGACCAGGTGCCCGAGCAGCCCCCCGGCCAGGGTGGTCTCCAGCGCCGGCTGGGTCTTGAATTCCGCGGTCTTGCCGATGTCGTGAAAAAGGGCGCCGATGAGCAGCAGCTCAATGTCCAGCCCGTAGTGCGGGGCGACCGCCAGGACCAGCTTCAGCAGCGCGTGGGTGTGCTGCAGCAGGCCGCCGGGGAAGGCGTGGTGGATCTTCTGGGCGCCATAGGCTTCGCGGAAGACGGGGCCGTACTCCTGCTGGAACATCTCGCTCAGGCGGCGCAGGTGGGGATCGCGGATGTTGTCGTCCAGCAGGGCGAACGCCTCCGCCAGCAGCGCCGCGCTGTCGAAGGTCGGGGCTTCGTCGAAGTCCCCCGGGGCGAAGCCCGGATCGCCGGCAGCGACGGCGCGCAGGTGGGTGACGGTGAGCTGCAGCCGGCCGCGGTATTCCCGGACCTCGCCGTTGACCCGGTAGACCTCGCCGGGGCGGATCAGCTTGTGGGTCTCCTCGACCTTGTTCCAGACCTTGGCCGCCAGGCGGCCGCTCTTGTCCATCAGCGTCAGGTCGAGGAAGTCGTCATTGTTCTTGGTCTTTTTCTTGACCGCTTCCTGGACGCGGTAGAACCAGCTCACGTTCTCGCCGGCCTGCAGCTCGGCGATGGGGCGCGGCGTGCCCGGGGGCTTGTCGAAAAGGTTCATTGCGGGCTCCTTAGCTTGATCTCGACCTTGTAGGCGGAGCGGATTTCGCCTAGCCAGGCCGATTGCTGCTTCTCCATGCGCAGCGTGCGCAGGTATTTTTCGATCTGCGGCGCCATCTCCGCCAGGCTGCGCGGCTCCAGGCCGAGCTGCAGCTGGGAGGGCAGGTAGTCGCGCTGGAAAAATTCCTCGATCTCCTCGAAGGGAATGGCGAGTTCCAGGGGGAATTTTTCCCGCAGCACTTTTTCATAAAGCACCTTTTCGCGGATGAACCCCTCCAGGTCGCCCCAGCTCATGGCGAACTGGCCCAGCGTGGCCAGCAACTGCTCCAGCGATCCCGACCTCTGCAGCAACTGCGTCTGCACGGCTTCGAAGTCCTCCTCGCCCAGGTTGAACTCGTCCCCGTATTCCAGGCTGATCACCTTGTGGGTGATGAGCTCGTTCAGGACCCGAAAGAAGAAGTTCTCCTCGGGCTCGTCTTCGCGGCGCTGCAACGGGAAGAAGGCGATGGCCCGCTCGATGTCATGGACGGTGATGATTTCGTTGTTGACCGTCGCGGCGATCTTGTCGACCAGCACCGGACCGGCCTGGAGCAGGATGAAAAGAGAGAAAAGAGCCTTGATGACCATGCCCGCCCATGGTAGCAGAAAGCCATGGAGGAATCAACGTCCCGCTTCGCAGCGCCGGGCCCGGCATTCGGGCGTTGTTCTGGAAGCGGGACATTGCCCCGCCTGGCCGCTGTTGCCTGGGGCGCCGCTTTGGTTTACAATCTGCCGGAACGTCCGGAGGTCATCATGACGGTACAACCATCGCTCGGCGTCTGGCTGCGCCAGGTGCGCGCCCCTTTCCTGGTCCTGGCAATGGCCCTGACCCTGCTGGGCATCGCCACGGCCCACTGGCACGGGTTCGATCATGCCGGCCATTCCCTGCTGCTGGTCATCGGCGTGGTCCTGGCCCATGCCGCCGTCAACCTGTTCAACGAGCTTTCCGACCACGGCACCGGCATCGACGCCCACACCGAGCGCACGCCATTCAGCGGCGGCAGCGGCATGCTGCAGGCGGGCAAGACCACCCCGCGCCAGGTGCGCCTGGCCGCCTACGGGACGCTGCTGGCGGCCGGAGCGATCGGCCTGTACTTCTGCCTGGCCAGCGGCTGGCCGCTCCTGGCGCTCATGGCCTGCGGTGCGCTGGCCATCCGCTTCTACACGTCGCACCTGTCGCGCTGGCGGGTCGGCGAGCTGGTGAGCGGCCTGACCCTGGGCAGCTTCGTGGTCATCGGCTCCCACTATGCCCTGACGAGCTTCATGACCCTCGATGTCCTCTACATTTCGCTTCCCCCCGGGCTGCTCACGGCGCTGCTCCTGTTCCTGAACGAATTCCCCGACGCCGAGGCCGACCGCCGCGGCGGCCGGCGCCACCTGGTCATCGCGTTCGGCAGAAAAAAGAGCGCCATGATCTACGCCGTTTCCGTCGCGCTGGTGTTCGTTCTGATCGCCGCCGGCCCGTTCATCCTCAACATCCCCCATGTTGTCCTGATCGCCCTGCTCGCGCTGCCCCTGGGGGTTGCCGCCGCCGCCCAGGCCCTCCGTTACCATGACGATCCGCCGCGCCTGGTGCCGGCCCAGGCATTGAACGTGGCGTTGGTGATCGTGACCGACCTGCTGCTGGCCCTGGCCTATTTCCTGTAGCGGGAAACAGCGACGCATGACCGGTGCCGGTATCCGCCAGAACTCAAGCGAGCTTTACGTGTCGGTGTCAGTGACAGTGTCAGCAGGGCGAACCAGGCAATTCAAGGACAAGTGTTAGTGTTAGTGGTAGTGTTAGCAGGAAACCAGAACGAAATCCTGTGGCAGTGGCAAAGTCATAAGGAAATGAAGACGAGTCCAGTGTCAGTAATTGAAATCGGTTCACGGTAGACGGTTTACGGGAAGAGAAGAACCTGCCATTGATTGATCTTTCTCATCACGCATAACGCATCACGCATAACGTATTCTTCGTCACTCGTCACTTGTCACGATCGTTCGCTTCTGATCTTGCCCTCCACCGTAAACCGTCCACCGTACACCGATCTCGTCTTGGATCAGTACACATTGCCGATACCGATCTGGATGAGAAAGTTCTGCTCGGCGGCCTTGCGCAGGTTGAAGGCGAACTCGAGGCGGATGGGCCCCAGCGGCGTGCGGTATTTGAGGCCGAAGCCCAGCGCCCGCTCCATCTTCTTCAGGTTGAGGTCGCTGGACTTGGCGAACACGTTGCCCACGTCGGCGAAAAAGGAGTAGTACAGGTTCTTCATGGGGATGAACAGGCTGGGCAGGGTGGCCTCGAAGTTGAACAGCAGCAGGATGTTGCCGCCCTCGGGCTCGCCTTCCGGGTCGATCGTGTCCAGGTTGATCGGGCCCAGGCGGTCGTTGCGCGTGCCGCGGAACGAGTGCGAGCCGCCGGCGAAGAAGCGCTCGCTGATCGACATGTCCCCGAAGCCGATGCCGTTCTTCACCGAGACGCTGAAGGTCCCTTCGCGCAGGAAGGGATAGTGCTTCTGGTAGTTCCAGAATAGCTTCAGGAAGGTGTAGTCCTTCTCGAAGACGGGCAGGCCCAGCTTCAGCTCGGCGTTGAGAAAATGGCCGGTTTGGGGGTTGAAGGGGTCGTTGCGGCCCTCGTTGACGAAGGACAGCGACAGGGCGGTGGTGTCAAAGGGCTTGTGCAGCTGGTCAACGCCGAACACCGGGATGGCGAGGTCGGTGAGCGTGGTGCGGTACCACTTGGCCGAGCCCAGCATGTAGAGCTTGTCGGAGAATTTCTTCACCAGCGAGAGGCCCAGGCCCCAGCGGTTGAAGCTGTAGCTGGGGTAGCTCTCGTTCTCCTCCCAGACCTTGAAGGAAGAGGTGACCTTGTTGCGGAAAAAATACGGGGTGTCGATGCCCAGGATGCCGCGGCGCTCGTTTACGCCCAGCTGCAGGGTGGCGGCCACCGAGGAGATGGAGTTGAACAGGTTCTTTTCCTGGTACTCGACGGTGCCGCGCGGGCCGCGCCGCTCTTCCCAGCCGATGCCGAAGCCGTACAGGCGGCCGCGATCGGGCGTGACCTTGACCAGCATGTCGATGACGCCGTTGTCCTTGGCGAACTTTTCCAGGCGGACATCGGAGAATATGGCGCTGTCCTCGATCTCGCTGCGGAACGCCTCGACGCGGTTGCGGCTGAAGGGCTCGCCGCGGCGCAGCGGGAACAGCTTGTTCAGCAGGCCGCGCTGGGCGGCGGAGGCGCCGATGATGATCAGCTCGCCCATCTTCTTCCGCTCTTTCTCGCTGACGGTGATCAGCAGTGATTTCTCCTCGCCGGGGGAGAGCTCGTAGCTGATGGCCGCGTCGTCGAAGCCGTTGTCCCAGTAAAAATTCTGCAGGCGGTCGATGTCCTCGCTGAACTGCTTGGGAACGTAGGGACCGCCGGTCCGGCTCTTCAGGCGCCGGTACAGCTCGCTGGAGCTGAAGGCGCGGTTGCCCTTGAACTCAACGCTGCCCATGCGGTAGCGGCGGCCTTCGCTGATGACGAAGTCGATGTCGGCGCGCTTGCCGCGGAAGCTCGGCTCCAGGCGGATCTCGATGGGCGAGATCCCCTGGTAGTAATAGTAGAGCTTGAGCACCTCCATGTCGGCCACCAGGGAGTTGAGCCGCAGCCAGATCAGCTTGTGGAACAGCAGGTCATCGGTGCGGATGATCTGCTGAAGACGATGGTCTTGTCCGCGCCCCGGGTGGTGACGGCGGAGGTGATGCGAGCGTCGAGGTAGCCTTCGTTCTTCAGGTCGTTCAGCAGCCGCGCCCGGCTCTCCTCCTCGGCCCATTTCTCGAATACCTGCCGCTCCCACACGTCGTCG
>JALOLA010000052.1 GCA_025456205.1 Acidobacteriota bacterium
CCAGGATGCGGTAATGGGAGATGGTTTTGTCGATCATGTTTTTCTATTGCATGTATCCTTGGAGGATATGCGCCGCCTTGCTGGCGCCGTCGACCGCGATCGGCGGCCAGGCTGCTTCCTTGCCGATGGAGTATTCGATCTCCGCAGCCAGCCGTTCCGGTGTGGTCCGGCTGAAATCCATGCGCTTGCCGGCCTGGTGACGCGCCAGGCGCTGGGCCACGAATTGGGTCTGCTCGAAATGGCCTGCCAAGGGAAAAAATAGGAAAGGCCGGCGCAGTGCGGTCAACTCCAATGTCGTGGTGCCGCCGCCCTGAACGATCGCCAGGTCGCAGGCGGCAAAATGCCGGTAGAGGTCGGCCACATAGCCCTTGACTTCGATCCCTTCCTGGGCCGGGAATGTCGTCGGGTCGAGTCTGGGCCCGCAGACCAGTACCATGCGCAACCCCGGTATCTTCTTCCGGGCCAAGGTGAAAGCCCGGCTGCAGAGTTCCAGCAGGTCGCGGCCGATCGCCGTGCCGCCGAGGGCGGCGATCACAAGGGGGCCGCTTCCGTAGCCTAGGCTCTCCCGGAGCGCCTGGCGATCACTGAACTGCCGGGGGTCGAAGGGCAGGATGTAGCCCAGGTATTGCAACTTCCGGTACCGTGCCCACTCGCGGCGGTTGGGCAGAAGGAATCCAAGGCTGCTGTCCGGGATGTCTTCGGCTTCGCCAACGAAAAGATAGGCGTCGATGACCTTGGCCGGCTGCTTGTAGCCCCTGGCCCAGATGCGATTCCACACGTAGACGCCCAGCCGCTCGAGGGGATTGCGGCTCGTGGCCTCCATGCCGACGAAATCGTAAATGACGGCATAGGGCGCCCTCTTCAGGTCCGGATTTTCCTTGATGGCAATGGATATCTCATAGGTTTCGTCACCGACGATGAGGTCAAACTTTCGAATCGCCATCACCCGCTTGAATACTTCCACGTTTTGCTTCCAGCTGCTCCTGGCCGACAACAGGTATTTCAACAGGTTCAGTTGGAAGCCCTTGCCTGGGGCCGCTTCCTCGGCAACGAGATTCTCATCGGCCATGCCTTCCGCTTCCGGCAATAGTTCTTCGCCGGCATTTTTCAGCTCCTGGGCGGCAGGGCCGGCTGCCAGCCACTGGATCTCGGTTCCGGGATGCAGGCGCCGCAACTCACGGGCGATGGCGAGATCTCGGAAAATGTGGCCCAAGCCGATCGAACCGCTGATGAAAAGGATTTTTTTCATATTTCTTCACTCTCCTTCTGCGGTCGGGTTTCCCTCTGGATTACCACCAGAGTCATGTCGTCCATCTGCGGCCTGTTGCCGGCATGGGCATTCACGCTTTTCAAAATGGTTTCGATCAGTTCCGCGGCGGCGGTGCCGTGGTTGGCCACGGCCAGATCACCGATGCGGGCTTCGCCGAACTCTTCGCCGGCGCTGTACTGGGCCGGCAGGAATTTCAATGCCACCTTGCGTTCAAGCTTGGTGTCTTCAGCGAGAAATACTTCCCCCATGCCCCCACGGCCAATTTCTTCAATTATCCTATAATGAGAAACGGTCTTCCCGATCATGTTTTGCTATAGGCCGTGGGGACGCAGACGCGGCCCCCTTGGCCGATTTTTTCGATTATTTTATAGTGGGAAACGTTTTTTCCGATCATGGTTCTGATACTTTAAACATGGAATGGGCGAGTAGAAGTGCTTTAAAGTTGATTTTCATACCTTTCCACGCCATTCCCAGTCCCCTTGCCTGTAATTGTAGAAACAAATCAATTTAATTGCAATCGGGGAGCGGACTTTTTCCGGAAAAGCAACGGTCCATAAATATTGAAGGAAATGCTTCGGCCAGCGGCTGCGGGCGCCGCTGCTGCACACCAGCGCCCGTGAGCTCTGGCAATTGCACAAGCTGCGCGAGCGTTCGCCTGGTTGAAAGCCGGCCGGCCGTTTCTACGGGAGCGCTTCCTGCAGTTCCAGCAGGCCCAACTTCATCTTCGCATAGTGGCAGGCAGGGTTCAGTTGCAGGCACTGGTTGTAGAATTTAATTGCTTCCTGCACCCGATCCTGCGCCTCGAGCTGGGCCGCCAGGGCATAACAAAAGTCGATCGATGCCGGACACTCGGCGAAGGCGAAGGCCAGGAAGTCCAGGTAGTCGGCCGGATTTTTCTTGTTGGCGTAGAACCACTCGTTGTTGAATTCGTCCAGGAATTTCTCCGGATTGTATCCGCTTCGCAGCAGTTCCTGCTTCCCGGCGGCATAGGCCCTTGTCAAGCTGGCCATGCCGCTTGCAGCATATTCCTTTTCCAGTTCCTTTTGCAATGCCGCCACCTGTGCGCATATCCGGCCGTATTCCCTCACCTTGACCATGGCCGGGTCGATGTTGCGGCGGTAGTCTGCCGAGGTCATCGGCGCCAGAATGTCGGGGACGTGGGAGATATTGAAGTCGAATGGCTGCGAATCCTGGTAGTAATCGACCGAGCAGCCGATGACCACCTGCGGATGGTTGGGCAGTGAGAATTTCCGGATGGCGCCGTAATGGTTGGGCCGGCCGGAGACGGGCTCGCCGACGACCGTGGCCCGGGTATAGCGCTTGAACTGGGTGGTGAAGTGCACGGCGGCCGAGTAGGTGACCCGGCCGATGACCAGGAACAGCCTGTCGGGCTGGTCGAGTGCGGGCCTGGCCAGGATGCCCTTCAGCAGAGGCAGTTCCACATGGTTGCCGCCGTGGTTGGCCCGGATGTCGATAACGAGTTTCTCGGGAGCGCAACGGTCGAGGGCGGCAAAGAACGGGTCGCAGGCTTGCGCGAAGCTTTCCCCATTGCCGTCGTGGGAAAAGTTCAGCGAATTGATCTGCAGGTACATCAGATTGTCCTCGGGCACGTGCGTGAACCAGAATTTCTTTTCCCGGTGCCGGAGCCACAGGGGCAGGGGATCGGCGGCCTGGTTCATGGTGGCCAGGCCGGCATGGGCCTGGGGGTACCAGGTGCCGAGGATCGGGGCCATGCGCAGGAAGGACACCGTGGCCACCGGCAGGGTGCGCACCCGGCCTCCGGGGTCGCGCAGCGTGAGTTCGATGCGGTCGGTCGCGGCGGCGGCGCCGACCCGTTTCAGCATCTCGGCCAGGCCCAGCGTGAAGTACAGGTTCTTCCTCTCCGCGAACGGGTTGTCGCTGCTGTAAAGCCTGGCGATCCGCCGGACCGCCTCCTCGACGGGCATGCCGCCGATGCGGACGACCTGCCATCCGACCCATTGGCGTTGTTCCGGCAGCCCGGCCAGCAGGAAGATGCCGTCATCAAAGGGGAAAAAGATGAAAGGCAGCAGGTGGAAGGTCCGGTCGAGCCAGGCGGGATCGGAATTTTCGAAGCCCATGCGGGTATGGCCGTCGCGCAGGCGCGCCAGCATTTCCGATATGGAGATCACGATGTCCGCTTCGCTCATTCCATGTATCTTGCTGACCAACAGGTCTCTCAGTTCGAGGAATGTTTCCCGCGGGCAGTTGGCGAAGGGGTCCGGATGCATGATCTCGATGCGCCGGGCCAGATAATCGATGTCTTCCTGCCATGTGCGGTTCCCCTGCTCCTGGGCCAGGGCAACGACGGCCGACAGCAGGATCCCCAGCAAAACCCCCATTGTTTTCTTCATGGATCTCCTCCTTCTTTTCCGTTCAATGAACGAAAATGTCG
The DNA here is from genome assembly GCA_025456205.1 of Acidobacteriota bacterium. Classification (GTDB taxonomy): domain Bacteria; phylum Acidobacteriota; class Aminicenantia; order UBA2199; family UBA2199; genus UBA2199. The sequence continues at coordinate 3,684 of JALOLA010000052.1, forward strand.
CTGGCGAAGTTCTTCCCGGCCATGGCGCTTCGGAAAAGCCCCGTTTTGCGGTATAATGCCCCTTCAGGAATCCCATGATCGAAAAACTGAAGGAAATCATTCGTCACCGCGAGCTGATCTTCACCCTGGTCTCGCGCGAGCTCAAGGCGCGCTACCGCGGCACCGTGCTCGGCTTTTTCTGGAGCCTGTTCAACCCGCTGCTGCTGATGCTGGTCTACACGGTGGTGTTCGGCTTCATCGTCGGCGGCGGCCGCGTCGCCGGCTTCGAGAGCACCAAGCTCTACGCCCTGTTCCTGTTCAACGGCATCCTGCCCTGGACCTGGTTCTCCTCCTCGATGCTCGAGTCGGCCAACGTCCTCAACGTGCAGGGGGCGCTGATCAAGAAGATCAAGTTCCCCGTCGAGGTGCTGCCGATCATGGTGGTGACCACCAACATGGTCCACTTCCTCTTCGGCCTGCCCGTGCTGGTGGCTTTTTTCCTGATCTTCGGCAAGTCCCTCTCCCCCTGGGTGCTGTTCCTGCCGGTCAGCCTGTTCGCGCAGTACGTATTCACCATGGGCCTGTGCTTCTTCGTTTCCGCCCTGACCGTGCACTTCAAGGACATCAAGGACATCCTGTCCAACCTGCTGACCCTGTGGTTCTTCGCCACGCCCATCATCTATACGTACGATTCGGTGCCCAAGGCCCTGAAATACGTCCTCAACCTCAACCCCATGACCCATATCATCGAGTCGTACCATTTTTCCTTTTATTTCGGCTCGCTGCCGCACTACAAGCGCTTCACGGTCACCATCCTGGTGGGGCTATTCTTCCTCTACCTGGGCTACCTGCTCTTCGACAAGCTGCGCGACACCTTCGTGGAAGAGGTCTGACATGGAAGCCGTGCAGGTCTGCGACGTTTTCAAGTTCTACAAGAAGCACGCCGACAGCCACAAGTTCCTGACCATCAAGAGCGCCCTGGTCAACAAGACGCTCTTCGGCGACATCCAGGTCGGCGAGCGCTTCGAGGCCCTGCGCGGCGTCTCGTTCAACGTCGAGGCCGGGCGCACCCTGGGCATCATCGGCGAGAACGGCTCGGGCAAGAGCACGCTGCTGAAGATCCTGGCCGGCATCAGCAAGCCCACCGCCGGCGAGGTGCTCACCCGCGGCCGCATCTCGGCGCTGATCGAGCTCGGGGCCGGCTTCCACCCCGAGATCTCGGGGCGCGAGAACATCTTCATCAACGGCGTCATCCTGGGGCTCAGCCGCAAGGAGATCCAGGAGAAGTACGAAGAGATCGTGCGCTTCGCCGAGCTCGAGGAGTTCATCGACAACCCGGTCAAGAGCTATTCCTCCGGCATGTTCATGCGCCTGGGCTTCTCCATCGCCATCAACGTCAACCCCGAGATCCTGCTCATCGACGAGGTGCTCGCCGTCGGCGACGCCTCGTTCGTGCCCAAGTGCCTGGACAAGATCAACGAGTTCCGCCGCCACGGCAAGACCATCATTTTCGTCTCCCACGACCTCTCGACCATCGAGCGCATCTGCGACGAGGTCATCTGGATCAAGAAGGGGCTGGTGGAGATGCGCGGCTATCCCAAGCGCGTGGTCGACGCCTACCTGGAGTACGTGGGCAAGAAGGATGAGGTGAAAACCCTGGTTCAGCACGGCGAGGAGGAGAAGGAGGCGGCCCGGGAGCGCGAGAAGCGCTGGGGCAGCCGCGAGATCGAAATCGCCAACGTCAGGATGTTCGACGCCCAGGGCCGGGAAAAATACATTTTCCAGAGCGACGAGCCCCTGGCCATCGAGTTCGACGTCACCGCCGCCGGCCCCCAGGACGACTTTGTCTTCGGCATCGGCGTCTTCAACGGCGAGGGGGTGCATTGCTACGGTTCCAACACCATGCTGGAGAACTACGCCTCCGAGTCCATCGCCGGCAGTGGCAGGGTGCGCCTGCAGGTGCCGGCGCTCAACCTGGTCAATGGCACCTATTTCCTCGACATCGCCGCCCACAAGCGCGACGGCTATCCCTTCGATTACCACCATTTCCAGTATTCCTTCCGGGTCACGTCCAGCCACCGCGACGTGGGCATCGCCCGCATTCCCCATCAGTGGATGTTCTCCGGCGGCATCCACTTCAAAAAAAATGAAAATCCATGAGGACGCCTCGTCGCTGAAGCGCGAGCTGGCCCACCGCGAAAACGAGACGGTCGTCTTCACCAACGGCGTCTTCGACCTGCTTCATCCCGGTCACGTCGAGCTGCTGCAGTTCGCCCGCAGCCAAGGCGGGCTGCTGGTCGTCGGCGTCAACGATGACGCCTCGGTGCGGCGGCTGAAAGGGGACAAGCGGCCGATCTTTCCCCTGGCCGAGAGGCTGGAGGTCCTGGCGGCGCTGGCCTGCGTCGACTACGTCGTGCCCTTCGCCGAGGACACGCCGCTCGAGCTGATCCGCGCCCTCGGCTGCATCGACGTGCTGGTCAAGGGCGGCGACTACGTGCCCGCCACCGTCGTGGGGCGCGCGGAAGTGGAGGCAACGGGCGGCAGGTTATGCCTGTTCAGGCTGTCCGGCAATTATTCCACTTCGGCCATGATCGAAAAGATCGTCAGGAATTTCTAGGCGCCGCCATCCGGCCGGCCCCTCTTTTTCAGCACTTTCACCCCGGCATAGAGCGCGATAAGGACGATGGCCGCAGCGGCGAATGGCAGGGGCTGACGCACTTGGCCCGAGAAATAATATTCCTTCCAGGCCAGGACCAGCAGGGCCCCGAGCAGCAGGTTGAAGCAGGAATCGTTTTCCTTGAACAGCACTTTATAAAAATTGAATTTCCGGCCGGGTGCGGCCAGGCGGTCGAAGCGCGGCAGCCAGCGGCGGACGCGGCTGCGGTAGTCGTCATAAGCGCGGCCGTGCAGCTGCGCAAGGAAGGATTCCTCGGCCAGGACGATGAAGTGGTACTGCAGGAACAGGAAAACCACGAACAGCGTCAGGGCGTAGGGATTGGCGTATATCGCCAGCAGCCCGGAAAAGATCAGCATGTTGCCCCAGTAGAGGGGATTGCGCGCCAGCGAGTAGAGCCCGGTGGTGTTCAGGCTGTCGGCCTTGAGGAAGCTCTCGCGTCCCGACGTGCCGCTGCCGGCAAAGCCGACGCTGAGGACGCGGATGCCCTCGCCGAGCAGGGCGATCGCCAGGCCGGCCAGGCTCCAGGCGGGCGCCGGCGACAGGGGGCGGAAGAAAATGAAGGTCAGCGCGATCAGGGGCAGGGGCGTGAAGGTGCGGAAGCGGAACAGGAATTTTCCCAATCGCAGCGGCCATTTTTTCATGGGGTCAATTTACCGTGAATGGCCGGAGGTGTCAATAGCGAGAACCGTGACGCGTAACGCGTAACGCGAAAGAAGAAGACGAGGATCGTCTACAAAACAAAGTTTCATTTTATTCCTTGATCAATTTTTTGAGATATTCTATTTTCAAGCGCTATTTAGATTATAAGCGTATGAGGGAAAAAATGAAAAAAGCATTTTTATTGATCTTGCTGGCGGTGATGACAGCGCAGGGCAGCCTGGCCTGGTGCCAGACCACTGGGATGGAAGGCTCCAGCCCCGCCGTCCAGGACAGGGAGCGGCAGCTGCTCCAGGCGCTGACGCCCGAGCAAATGCAGCTGATCAGCCAGAACACGGCGCTTTTCGAGCAGATGCCCGATCCGGGCACCGACCCCCAAGGCGCCCTGCAGGGGCTGCTTTCCGCGCCGGGCATCAAAGGCCTGCGCCGTGACGAGGCCGCCTTCGCGATCCTGGCCATGGCCGGCCGTCACCTGGACGAGGACCTCAGGGAAGTGACCGGCGCGATCAATGCCATGTCCGATGCCCGGCGGCTGCTGCTGGAAGCCATCGGCCGGCTGGAAGCGTCCATCGCGGCCGCTGGCGCCGACCGTCAGGGCGCGCCGGCGGGGACGGGGGAGAGGGCTCCGGCAACGGCTGGCGCGATCGCTGCCCCTGGCACCGCCGCCAAGGCGGGGACAGCTTCCCCCTCCGCGCGCACCACGTTTTACAAGATCGAATACTGCCGGCCCGCGCCCTTGCTGCTGAAAGACTTCCGCGGACTGTCCAGGACGGAGAAATTCACCGAGGCGACGCTGCTGAAGACCAGGCTCGGGGAGCTCGACTCGGCGCTGGCGGCGATGGCGGAGCGGGTCGAGCGCGCCAAGCTGCGCCGCCTGCAGCTGCTCCAGTCGCTGGAAGGGATGACGCAGAGAATGCCCAGGAAACTCGAAAGGGAATAAGTTCGAAGCTCGAGGTTATTGAAGCCAGCGAACTTACGTGACGCGTGACGCGTGACGAGGGAAGAATAATTGCAAGATTATAAAAAAAGCAAGTAGGCATTAGTTAGTAGACAGTAGTTAGTGAAAAAAATTGCTTACGAGAAGCTATTTTTATGATAGATCGAGAGATTTTCTTGCCGCTAACTACGAATTACTGATTACTGGCTGCTTTTAACTTGATAAAACAACACTCATAATTTTCTGATAAATAAAATATTAATCGTTGACAAGCTATAAATTTTATTTTATACTATTTTTGCAGAAATAAATTCATTTTAGGAGGTAATAATATGAATTTACAACCTTTGGATGACCGAGTTCTGGTCGAACCGATCGAGGAAGAGGAAAAAGTGGGCACACTTGTCATTCCTGATACCGCCAAGGAAAAACCCATGATGGGTATTGTCAAGGCCATCGGTAATGACGCTGAATTGGAGGGCAAGAAGCCTCTGAAGGATCTTCTGAAGATCGGGGACAAGGTACTGTTCGGCAAATATGCCGGCCAGGAAATCAAGATCGGCGGCAAAAAGCACCTGGTCATCTCCAGGTCCGATCTTCTGGCTGTCGTCAAGTAAGGCCACATTCTAAAAGGAGGAAATAATGGCTAAACAGATCATATTGGGTGAGGATGCCAGGAAGGCGCTCCTTAAAGGCGTCAACCAGCTGGCGGATACCGTGAAGGCGACGCTGGGTCCCCGCGGGCGCAACATCGTCCTGGACAAGAAATTCGGCTCGCCGACCATCACCAAGGACGGCGTGACCGTGGCCAAGGAGATCGACCTGCCGGATCCCCTGGAGAACATGGGCGCGCAGATGGTCAAGGAAGTGGCTTCCAAGACCTCGGACATCGCCGGTGACGGCACCACGACCGCCACGGTGCTGGCCCAGAGCATCTATACCGAGGGGCTGAAGATGGTCGCCGCCGGCGCCAACCCCACGCTGATCAAGAAAGGCATCGACTCCGGCGTGGAGCAGGTCGTTGCCGACCTCAAGAAGATGAGCCAGAAGGTCTCGGGCAAGATGATCGCCCAGGTGGGCTCCATCTCGGCCAACAACGATATCTCCATCGGCGAGATCATCGCCGAGGCCATGGACAAGGTGGGCAAGGACGGCGTCATCACGGTCGAAGAGGCCAAGTCGCTGGACACGACCATGGACATGGTCGAGGGCATGCAGTTCGACCGCGGCTACATCTCGGCCTATTTCGTGACCGATTCCGACAAGATGGTCTGCGAGCTGGAGAACCCGCTGATCCTGCTCAACGAGAAGAAGATCTCCAACCTGCGCGAGATGCTGCCCCTGCTGGAGCAGATCGCCAAGTCGGGGCGGCCGCTGGTGATCGTGGCCGAGGACATCGAGGGCGAGGCCCTGGCCACCCTGGTGTACAACAAGATCCGCGGCCTGCTGAACGTGGTGGCCGTCAAGGCCCCGGGCTTCGGCGACCGCCGCAAGGCCATGCTCGAGGACATCGCCATCCTGACCGGCGGCAAGGTGATCTCCGAGGAGATCGGCGTCAAGCTGGAGACGGTGGGCCTGGACTGGCTGGGCTCGGCCAAGAAGGTCACGGTGGACAAGGACAACACGACCATCGTCGAGGGCGGCGGCAAGGATGACGACATCAAGGGCCGCATCAACCAGATCAAGCGCCAGATCGAGGACACGACGTCGGACTACGACCGCGAGAAGCTGCAGGAGCGGCTGGCGAAGCTCTCCGGCGGCGTCGCCGTGATCAAGGTCGGCGCGGCCACCGAGACCGAGATGAAGGAGAAGAAGGCCCGGGTCGAGGATGCCATGCACGCCACCAAGGCGGCGGTAGAGGAAGGCATCGTTCCCGGCGGCGGCGTGGCCCTGCTCAAGGCCGCCCAGAACCTGAAGAAGCTGAAGCCGGGCGGCGACATGCAGTTCGGCATCGACATCCTGACCAAGTCGCTGGAAATGCCCCTGAAGCAGATCGTCAACAACGCCGGCTTCGAGGGCTCGATCATCGTCGAGAAGGTGCGCAGCGGCCGCAACAAGAACTACGGCTTCGACGCCCTGAACGAGAAATACACCGACATGATCGCGGCGGGCATCATCGACCCGACCAAGGTCGTGCGCACCGCCCTGCAGAACGCCGCTTCGGTGGCCGGGCTGCTGCTGACCACCCAGGGCCTGGTCTGCGAGATCAAGGAAGAGAAGGAAGCCGCTCCCGCCATGCCTCCCGGCGGCGGCATGTATTAAGACCTGAAGGACACTGGAAAGGGGCCCCGCTCGCGGGGCCCTTTTTTTTTCAGGTTGCCAGCAACGCGCTTTTATATTAGGCTGAGTGGATGCGCATGGAAAAAATGCCAAAAATTTCCGTCACGGCCCTTGCCGTCGCCCTGCTGGCCGGTGCGACCGCCTGGCTCGGGGGCGAAACCCTGACCTATCGCGAAATCGAGGGCGCGGCGGTCACCACCCATGTCCTGTCCCTGCGTCCCGATGGGCCCGGCTTCCACGTCGAGCTGAACACGACGCGGGAAGGCGGCACGGTGCGGCAGACCTTCCGGACCGCCGCCGATCTTGCCACGCTGGAGTGGACCTTCAGCGATCCGGCGCGGCGGATGGAGCTGGCCGCCGCGGTGCAGGGCGAGGCCATCGTTCTCACCGGCTCGTTCCAGGGGAAGAAGGTCGCCAAAAAATTCTCCGCAACCGGGGCGTCGTGGAACCAGTTGTTCCAGGTCGGACTGGGCCCGTTCGCACTGTCCGCCGGGGGGAGTTTTCAGTTCCGCTCCATCGGCACCCAGGGGCCGGGTGAGCTGAAGATCGGCAAATTCACGGTCACGCGCAAGGCCGCTGAAACGATCGATCTCGCGGGCACGAAGGTCAGCGCCGTGCGCCTGCGCATCTCCTTGAGCGGCCTGCTTTCCGTTTTCTGGCATGGCGACTACTGGTACCGCTCCGGCGACGGCCGCTTCCTGCGCTACCGCGGCAAGAACCGATCCGGCGGCCCCGTCGCCGTGTCCGAGTTGATCGCGGAGGCACCATTCGATGCACGCTGACCGCCATTGTCCCTTGTTGGCCTGCCTGCTGCTCCTGGCCTGCGCCGTGGCCGTTCCCGCGGTCGGGCCCGCGGATTTCGAGGTCGTCACCACCATCCCGGTAGAGACTTCGATCGACGGCGCCGGCACGCGCGCCGCCTCGGCCGTATGGCCCGAGATGATCCACGGCGCCCGGCGCACCCTCGACATCGCCGAATTTTACCTGGCGAGCGAGAAAGGGGAGGCGCTGGAGCCGGTGATCGAAGCCGTCCTGGCCGCCGGCCGCCGCGGGGTGAAGGTGCGCATCCTGAGCGATGCCGCCATGGCCGCCACCTACCCGGAGACCCTGGCCCGCTTTCAGGGGCAACCCAACATCCTGTCCAGGCTGTTCAACTGGAAAAAGCTGACCGGCGGCGTCCTGCATGCCAAGTATTTCGTCGTCGACGGCACTGAGTCGTTCGTCGGCAGCCAGAATTTCGACTGGCGGGCGCTGTCCCATATCCAGGAGACCGGCCTGCGCATTCGCCTGCCGCTTTTTGCCCGGGCCCTGTTGCGCATTTTTGATGCCGACTGGAATTACAGCGAGGGCGATGCCGACGCGTATCGGAAGCTGGCGCTCCTGCCGCCCCTGGAATTCAGCGGCGATGCCCGGCTGGTGGCCAGCCCGGTTGCCTGCAACCCGCCCGGGGTAGGCGCGGCCCTGGAAGCGCTGGTCGCCGCCATCGACGGCGCCCGCAGCCGCATTTCCGTTCAGCTCCTCTCCTACAGCCTGGCAACCGGCACCGGGGAGAAGTTCCTGCGCATCGACCAGGCCCTGCGCCGCGCCGCCGAACGCGGCGTGGGCGTGCACCTGCTGGTGGCGGATTGGAACCTGCGCGCTGCGCAGATCGATGGACTGCGCGGGCTGGCCCGGGTGCCGAACGTCGAAGTGAAGTTCGTCGTGATCCCCGCGGCGGAGCGCGGCTTCATCCCCTATGCCCGCGTGGTCCATTCCAAGGTCCTGCGCGTGGACGAGGACCTGTGCTGGGTGGGGACGAGCAACTGGGGCCACGATTATTTCTTCGCTTCGCGCAACGTCGAGGTCATTCTGCGCCGGCTCGCCGTGGCCCGCGTGCTCGATAAGATATTCCTCTCGCTATGGAACGGCCCCTATGCCCACAAGCTGGACCCGGAGAGGGAGTACCAGGCTCCCAGGATCAATTAGATCGATCTCCGTAATTCGTAATTCGTAATTCGTGATTCGAAAAAAAACTCCGTTGATTCGATCTTTTCTGATTTGAATGATGATCCTGGAATCCCGATCCAACATCGGCGCTCCTGTTGCCGGCAAGTTTCATGTTTTTGATTGACACGTAACCGGCATTGGCTCGGTCTCTGTGGTTGCGAATCACGAATTACGTGTCACGAATCACGATAGCGCGTCGCATCTCCTGTTGACGCCCGCGGCCCAATCTTATACAATATCGCTTCGCCCAACAGGAGGATCGCAACCATGGCACGCATAGAACCGTTCCAGGGGCTCAGACCCCGGAAGGACCTGGCCGAAAAAGTCGCCGCCCCGCCCTACGATGTTCTCAGTTCCGAGGAAGCGCGCGAGCTGGCCAAGGGCAACCCCTACTCCTTCCTGCATGTCGGCAAGCCCGAGATCGACCTGCCCGCCGGCACCGACCTGTATTCCGACGAGGTGTATGCCAAGGCCAAGGAGAATTTCACGCGCTTCATAGGCGAAAAGGCCCTGCAGCAGGACGGGAAGAAATGCTTCTATATCTATAAGCAGATCTGGGGCGAGCACGTGCAGGTCGGGCTGGTGGCCGGCGCCTCCTGCCAGGATTACCAGGACGACGTGATCAAGAAGCACGAGCTGACCCGCGAAGACAAGGAGCTCGACCGCCTGCGCCATATCGAGACCCTGGACGCCCAGACCGGCCCGGTCTTCCTGACCTACAAGCGCGTCGAGGCCGTCGACCGGTTGATCGAGAAGGCGATGGCCATGGGGCCGGAAAACGACTTTTTGACCTATGACGGCGTGCGCCACATCTTTTTCGTGGTGGACGACCCGGCCCTGGTCGCGGCCATCCGCGAGGAGTTCAGCCGCCTGGATGTCCTGTACGTGGCCGACGGCCATCACCGCTCCGCCGCCGCCACCAAGATCAAGGCCCGGCGCCAGCAGCAGAACCCGGGCCACAGCGGTGACGAGGAATACAACTTTTTCCTGGCCGTGATCTTTCCCCACAACCAGATGAAGATCCTTCCTTACAACCGCCTGGTCAAGGACCTGAACGGCATGTGCAAGGCCGAGTTCTTCGCCAAGGTCGCCGAGAGTTTCGACTACGGGGAAACGGACGACAAGGTGCCGGCCGGGCCGCAGGAGTTCTGCCTGTACATCGCCGGCAAATGGTACCGCCTGCGCGCCAAGCCCGGCAGTTTCGACGCTGCCGACGCCATCGCCTCGCTGGACGTGTCCATCCTGCAGAACAACCTCCTCGACCCGGTGCTGGGCATCGGCAACCCGCGCACCGACAAGCGCATCGACTTCGTCGGCGGCATCCGCGGCACGGCCGAGCTGGAAAAGAAGGTCGACAGCGGCGCGTTCGCCGTTGCCTTCTCGCTGCGCCCCACCACCATCGAGCAACTGTTCGCCGTGGCCGACGCCGGCAAGATCATGCCGCCCAAGTCGACCTGGTTCGAGCCCAAGCTGAAGGACGGCCTGGTGTCGCACCTGATCGACTGAAGCCGACTGGAAAACATGAGTGAACGACCCAGGGGAGCAGGTAAAAACAGTTTCTCCCTGATCGATGGCGGGCGGCTTTTCGCCGAGCTGCACCTGGAGCGTGGCGGCGTTCTCCTCGACCTGGCTTGCGGGCCCGGCGCTTATTCCCTCGAGGCGGCGCGGCGCTTCCCGGCCGGGCTGCTCGTCCGCGCCTTCGACCTGGCCCCGGACCTGGTCGACCAGCTGCGGCAACAGGCCGCTGAAGAGGGCCTGGCGAACATCACGGCCGCGGTGGCCGATATCGGCCGCCACCTCCCTCTTACCGACGCCTCCGGCGACTTCTGCCTGCTGGCCATGGTGCTGCACGACCTGGCCGCGGACAATGCCGAGGCGACGGCCCTGCGCGAGGTCCGGCGGGTTTTGCGGCCCGGCGGCGTCCTGGCCGCGGTGGAATTCAAGAAGCTCCCGCCCCCTCCCGGGCCGCCGCTCGATGTCAGGCTCGCCCCTGCCGAACTCGAAACCCTGCTCGCCGGCCACGGCTTCCGCCTGGAGAAGACGGTCGACGCCGGCGCCAGCGCCTACTTCTCCATCTTCCGTCCCGGCGGCGCCTGAAGGGAAGCGCCCGGGATCGCCCTCTCTGGCCGGGAAAAACCCCGGCGGGAATTGTGCTAGAATAGAGCGGATATAAGGAGGCAGCATGTCTGTCCTGGATGGCAAAGTGGTCTCTGAAAAGATCCAGCTGGAGATCGGGCTGGAGCTCGCGCGTTTGCGGAACGAGCATGGCGTCGTCCCCGGCCTGGCGGTGATCATGGCCGGAGACGATCCCGCTTCCCGTTCCTACGTGCAGTCGAAAAGCAAGCTGGCCGAGAAGATCGGCATCCGCTCCGAGCTGGTCAAGCTCGCGGCGAGCGCGAGCGCCGGGGAGATCGCCGCCGTCATCGCGGCGAAGAACGCCGATCCGCTCACCCACGCCATCCTGGTGCAGATGCCCCTGCCCAAACATCTCGATCCCTGGGCCGTCCTGGATCGCATCGCCCCGGAAAAGGACGTCGACGCCTTCCATCCGCTGAACCAGGGACTGATCCTGCAGAACCGCGGTGTCATCTTCCCCTGCACGCCCCTCGGCGTCATGCGGATACTGGACCATTACGCCATCGACCCGGCGGGGATGGACGTCGTCGTGGTGGGGCGCAGCTTCCTTGTCGGCAAGCCGATGGCGGCCATGCTGGCCAATCGCAACGCCACCGTCACCCTCTGCCATTCGCGCACCGTCGGCCTGGCCGCCATCCTGCGCGAGGCCGGCCTGGTCGTCGCCGCCGTCGGCAAGCCCGGGTTCATCACCGCCGAGATGGTCCGGCCGGGCGCCGTGCTGATCGACGTCGGCATCAATCATGTCGCCCGCGAGGAGGATTTTGAAAAATTCTGCCCGCGCTCGCAATACGAGGGCTTCAAGAAAAAAGGCTATGCCATCACCGGCGATATCCATTACCAGGCCTTCGCCAAAGCCGCCCACTACACCCCGGTGCCGGGCGGCGTCGGGCCGCTGACGGTGACCATGCTGATGCACAATACCGTCGAGTTATGCAAGCGATCACGTTAGACGTTAGACGTCAGACGTTAGCCGGAGAAAAAGCCTTTTTAGCGTCTTCATTTTTTCTTGTATCGACGGGAGTTCTATCTTTGCTTGCTTTCTTGCTGACGTCTAATGTCTGGCGTCTAACGTCTCTTTCTCATGTCTGAAACGATCCTGATCACCGGCGCCTCCGGCCTGCTGGGCCGGGCCCTGGTCGCCCGCTTCGCTGCCGCCGGGTTCCAGGTATTGGCCCAGTACCATCGGCACCCGGGAGCGCCCGCAGCCGGCGTGCGCTGGCTGGCCGGCGATTTTTCCAGCCCGAGGAGCACGACGGCCTTCCTGAGGGCCCAGCGGCGCTCCCTCGCGCAATGTGCCCACGTGGTCCACAACTACGGCCCGATCGCGGAGAAAGCCACCGTGGACGTGACCGGGACGGACCTGCTGGCCGCTTTCCAGGCGCAGCTGCAGCCGGCCCTGGACATCACCCGTTTCCTGCTGCGCGCGGCGCCGCTGCGCTCGGTGCTGTTCGTCGCCTTCGAGGACTGCGGCCGCATCCGCCCCTTTAAAAAGATCCTCGGCTATGCCATGGCCAAGAACGCCCTGCTGCTGCTCGGCCGCTCGCTGGCCGCCGTTCACCCGCAGGTCCGCTTCAGCGTGTTTTCGCCGCCATCCCTGGCCGGGGCCGCGCTCCTGCCGCCGGCGGCGCGCCCTGTCGCCCCCGCCCGGGTCGCCGAAAGAATTTTCCGCATCATGCGCCGCTGCCGCTCGGGATGCCATTACCGCTTCCAGGCGACTGCCGGCAAGAATCCACCCCGGAGGAACACCCATGGATAAGGAGCAGAAGTCCGGGCGCTACCTGAGGATCCACGGCCAGCTCACCGGCCTTTTCGCGAAGCCCGCCGACGGGCCGGCGCGCATGGCCACGGCCGCCGCCCTGCTCTTTCACAAGTTCGAACATTACTTCTGGTGCGGCTTCTATCGCCTGGTCGACGGCGACCTGCGGGTCGGTCCCTACCAGGGGCCGCTGGCCTGCCAGGTCCTGGCCCGGGGCCGGGGGGTCTGCTGGGAGGCGGTCAAGCGCGGAGAGACGGTGATTGTCCCCGACGTGCGCCGCTTCGCCGGCCACATCGCCTGCGACGCGCGCTCGCTTTCGGAGATCGTCGTGCCGGTGCGGGACGGGCGCGGGACGATCGTCGCCGTGCTGGACGTGGACAGCGACAAGCCCGGCCAGTTCGATGAAGCCGACCAGGAAGGGCTGGAAAAAATCGTCGAATTGCTCAGACAGTAAGGATCAACTTTTTCTTCAACGTCGAACCTCGAACTTTCATTGACTTTTAACGGAAACTGGTGCTACCATTCAATTTACTGAATCCGCTTTCAGGGGGTGCGAAGTTGAAAGCAAAGAGAATCGTCATAGCCGTCATGTTGCTGGCCCTGGCATTCGGCGCCTGGGCGCAGGATACCGACCTGGCGTTCCAGGACAATGATTCGCTGGAGCTGATCCAGCAGAAGATCGAGCGCAACGGCTACGGCTTCAGCGTCGGCCATAACTGGGTGTTCGACATGGCCCCCGAGCAGAAGCAGGCTTTCTTCAGCCGCCGCCCCTCCTCGTTGCCGCGCGTCTTCGGCCCGGCCGACAGCATCGGCCCCCTGGCCGACGAGCTGGGCAAGACCCTGCCCGCGGCGTTCGACTGGAGGAACTACAACGGCAACTCCTATATCGGACCGGTGCGTGACCAGGGCAATTGCGGCTCCTGCTACTCCTTCGGCGCCCTGGCCGCCGCCGAGGGCGTGTACAACTTCGCCAACGGCCTGTACGGCAGCGCCTGCGCCGACTTTTCCGAGTCGTTCGTCATCTGGTGCCTCAGCCGCATCGCGCCTTATTCCAGCCACTTTTTCGGCTGCAATGGCGCCGATTACGACTACATGGAGCTCGAGGCGCTGGTGCAGGAAGGGACGATCGCCGAGTCCGCTTTCCCCTACACCACATCCGATCCCGGCAGCTGCACGCACTATGGCGAGCCGCGCGTGAAGTTCGCCGAGTGGCACCGCATCGGCTGCAACGACATCGACGCCATCAAGACGGCGATCATGACCTATGGCGTGATCGACGTCGCCGTCTATGCCGGCTCGGCTTTCCAGGCGTACAGCGGCGGCGTCTACGAGGATGCCAACACCTCCTGCTATTCCAGCCCCTGCGACTACACGCCCACCAACCATGCCGTGGCCCTGGTAGGCTGGAACGATGCCGACGGCGCCTGGATCCTGCGCAATTCCTGGGGCCCGTCCTGGGGCGAGAACGGCTACATGCGCATCAAGTACACCTCGGCCCGCGTGGCCTGCGAAACGACCTACCTGGTGTACAGCGACGTTCCCGGCATCGCGGTCACCGCTCCCTCCGCGACCTCCCAATGGGAAGCGGGCACGACCCAGGCCATTGCCTGGAACCGCACCGGCTCGCTCGACAGCAATGTCAGGATCGAGCTTTACAAGAGCGGCGCCAAGGCCTTCGACATTGCCGCCGCCACCGCCAATGACGGCGGCTTCGACTGGGCCATTCCCGCGTCGCTGGAGCCCGGCAGCGACTACCTGGTGCGCGTGACCACCGTTGACTCCGCCTACAGCGACGACAGCGACCTGTTCGCCGTCATCGTCACCCCGCCCAGCATCACCGTGACCTCGCCGGCAGCGGCCGCGAACTGGCAGGCCGGCTCCACGCGCGCCATCGCCTGGACCAAGGCCGGCCTGATGGACGCCAATGTCAGCATCACGCTCTTCAAGGGCGATGCCAGCGTGCTCGTCGTCTCCGCGTCCACCGCCAACGACGGCAGCCATGACTGGCTCCTGCCGGCCTCGCTGGCGGCGGGGAATGACTACCGGCTGGCTGTGACCACCATGGACGGCGCCTGCAGCGGCACCAGCGGCGTTTTCTCCATTTCAGCTCCCGCGCCAGCCATCACCGTGACGTCACCGCTGGCCGGGGCGGTCTGGAAACGCGCAACGAAGCAGAGCATCCGCTGGACATCCTCCGGCGCCGCGATCGACAAGGTGCGCATCCGCCTTTATCGCAACAACAAGCTCAAGTTGACCATCGTCCTGACCACCCCCAACGACGGTCTTCATGTTTGGAAGGTCCCTACTTCCCTGACCAAGGGCACGGGCTACCAGGTCCGCGTCAATACGCCGGACGGCTCGATCAGCGATTTCAGCGATATCTTCTCCATTAATTAGAACGGCCGTGCGCCCGGCCGCAGGCCGGCTTCCGGGCGATGAGCCGCCTGCTCGCGCCAGCAGTATTTCTGTTTTTTTTCGCCTGGTCCTGACTTGAAGCCGATTTGCTCCTTCTGAAGAGAGGCCGTCGACAACCCGGAAGGTGCATTGTTTTTCCACCCTACAACTTTCGCTGTATGAAAATCCGCGGCAAAATACAACCAAAATTACATATTCGGGTGTATTGAGTTCAATAAATTGAACGCCTATCATCCGTTCGATGATCTTGCCAGCGGAAGTTCATTCCCAATTGGTTATGACAGCGATCATTCCATAAAAAAGGAGAAAAAAGCAAAATGAAGAAGAAATGGCTACTTGGCGGGCTGGTGCTGGTCACTCTGATGGTCTTCGTTTTCCTGCCTGCGCTGCAGGCGAACGACGAAGCCCGGATGTACAACCAGGAGGTGCGGCGGCAGAAATTCCGCAACGATCTGGCGCAGATGCGGGCCGAGATCCGCGCCAATGGCTGGAACTTCGAGGTCGACGTCAACGAGGCGATGCAGTACAGCATCGAGCAGTTGTGCAATTTCAAACCGGAAATGCAGCCGATGGATCCTGACTACGAATGCGAGGAGAGCACCGACCTCGCCGTGGTGAAGCTGCCTGCTGCCTACATGGGAGTTTATACGCCGATCAAGAATCAGGGCAGCTGCGGTTCCTGCTGGGCTTTCGGGACGCTGGGCGCAATGGAAGCGTCTTATAAAAAGAAATACGGAGTGACGCTGGACCTGTCCGAACAGTACCTGGTCTCATGCAATACCCTGGGCTACGGCTGCGACGGCGGCTGGTTCGCCTTCGCCATGTGCAAGAGCCCCGGCGCCATCCTCGAGAGCTGCTTCCCCTACAAGGCCGTCGATGCTCCCTGCACCTATTGCAGCAACCCGACGCGCTACTACCTGCCTTCCTACGGCAGCGTCAGCAACACGGTCAGCAAGATCAAGAGCGCGATATACACTTACGGCTCGGTGGCCGCCGCCGTCTATGTCAACAGTTACTTCCAGGCCTACAAGAGCGGCACCTTCACTGGCTGCGGCACGGGCTCGGTCAACCACGCCATCATCCTCTGCGGCTGGGACGATGCCCGGGGCGCCTGGAGGCTGAAGAATTCCTGGGGCACCAGCTGGGGCGAGAGCGGCTTCATGTGGATCAAGTACGGCTGCAGCAGCGTGGGCTACGGCGCCACCCGCTGCAATTTCTAGCGCAGGAGAAGGGAGGTCCGAGGGACCGAACTCAGTTTTAAAAAGGAAAACCCCGCCCGCTTGGGCGGGGTTTTTTTCACTTTTTACTTTTGCCTTTCGCCTTTTGCCTGGCGGCGCCGCCATGTTCCCGGGCCAGTTCACGGTCGAGCAAATACTTTTCCACCCTTGTTTCCATAACGTCCACACCGATGCCGGGCCCCTGCGGCATGGCGATGAAACCTTCCTTGTCCAGCAGCACGGGCGGTTCAACGATGTCCTCGTGAAAATAGCGCCGTGTTTCCGAGGTGTCGCCCGGCAGCGTAAAGCCCGGGGCGGCCTGCAGCTGGATGTTCAGGGCGCGGCCGATGCCGGTCTCGTCCATGCCCCCCGACCAGGCCGGGATGTCCTGGGCGGCGCACAACCGGGCCATCTTCACCGCCTCGAGAAAACCGCCCACCCTGCCCTGCTTGATGTTGATCACCCGGCAGCTTTTCAGGGCGATGGCCGCCTCGGCGTCGTCGCAGCTATGGATCGACTCGTCGAGGCACAGCGGGGTGATCAGGCGCGCCTGCAACAGCGAATGCAGAAAGATATCGTGGTAGGAGAGGGGCTGCTCGATCATGGTCAGGGCGAATCCGTCCAGGGCGGCCAGATGTCCGGCGTCAGCGATGGCATAGTCGCCGTTGGCGTCGGCCATGAGGGCGAGGCCGGGGAAGCGCTGGCGCACGGCCCGCACCCATTCCACGTCCCGGCCACGGCCGATCTTCATCTTGACGCGATGGTAGCCGGAGGCTGCGGCCTCCTCCACCTTGGCCAGCAGCGAGGGAACGTCGTCCTGGAAGCCGATGGATATCCCCGACATGATCCGCCGCGGCGCGAAGCCCAGCAAGCCGTGCAGCGGCAGGCCGCGGCGCTTGGCCAGCAGGTCGAGCAGGGCGTTCTCCAGCGCCGCCTTGGCCATTTCGTTGCCGCGCACGCGCCGGAAACGCTCCAGCAGCTGGGCAAGCGAATAATCCGGCTTTAACTCAGGCAGCAGGAAATCACGGATGATATGGCGGGCCGAAGTGGTCGTTTCCGAGGCGTAGTAAGGGTCGGGGTCGGCCACGCACTCGCCCCAGGCCACCAGGCCCTTGTCGGCGATGCGCACCAGCAGCGCCTCCTTGCAGCTCCAGGTGGCCACCGACGTGCCGAAGGGTGCGACGAACGGCAGGCTCACCGTCAGCAGCTCGATGCGGTCGATGACGCCGAGCGGCTCCTCCATCCAGGCGGGAACGGGTTGATCGTTTGCCATGGGACACCTCTGGTGGATTGTAGCGGAAGTCCGGAGCGCGAGCAAGCGGCTGCAGGAGGTACGAAGTCTAGTCGAAGAACTCGCTGGCGAACGTGAAGGTTGCCTTGCACTCGTTCCCGATTCCTCCTTCGCCCGGCCCGCCAACGATGTATACATAATAGATCCCTGGATAAACCGGGACGTCCAGCGTGATCTCAAACCGTCCTTCCTGCCCGGGAGCGAGATGGCGGAAAGGATAATGCTCCTGCGCGAGGGTCTCCTCAGCCGATCCCCGGAGGCGGGATAACCTGATCATCATTGTGCCGCTGCTGCCGGCGTTGCCGCAATTCTGCGCCCCGACCACGAAGCGGATCTGTGCCATCCCCGTTCCCGGGTTGAAGTCGTTGAGGATGTCATTGCGGGTGATGGTGTTGGCTGCGTCGTAGACGAAGTGATCGCAGGCCAGCTGCTTGCTGCCATGGGAGAACTCCAGGCGGACCGGGGGGACGGGGAAAAAATGATAGCCGGGATAGCGATAGAATATGGCATCGAGCACGTTGTTGGCGGATCGCTCGTCGGCCCCCTCCGGCTCGATGACGAGACGGAATGGATGGCCGCATCGGGAGGGGAAAAAGTCGCAGGGAATGAAGTCATAATTGAAGACGTATCCGCTTTTAAAGTTCGTCAGGTGCAGCCTCCTGGCCTGGTCCCAGCAGCCCCCGTCGGCAACCTCCAGCCGGGTGTTGATAATGCCGTTGTAGTCTGCCAGCCCGATGTTCTTCAGCTTGCACTCGATGATGTGCCGCGCCGGAATATAGCGAAAATCAATGATCGCCATGTCGGGCATGCCGCTCAGGCGCGAGGGATCGACCGCCTGGTTCTGTCCCGGGCGCAGGTCGGGGCGGGCCTGCCCCAGGCCGACCTGCACGTCAGGGCGGGGTTGCCCCTGGCCGGCCTGCACGTCGGGGCGCTGCTGCTCCTGGGCAGCGATCTGGCGGTAGATGCGAAATCCGGCGTTCGAATCGTCCCCGTACAGGTTGTCCGTGGTGCGCACGCGCACGACATAGCCGCTGGCCGGGGCGGCCGTGCCGCCGCCGTCCAGGGCGCCCACGGTCCAGGAAAAGCTTCCCTGGGCCACCGGGATGTCGCCGGCGATATCGCCCACCTTTTCCCCGGCGCGCCGCAGGATGATCCTGACGGTGCCGGCGATGCCCTGCGCCTGCCAGGTGATGACGCGAACCTGCCCCGCCGGCCAGCTCTCGCCGCCGTTGGGAGTGAGCACCTTCAGCGTCTGCCCGGTGACGGCTGCCGCGAACAACAGGATGCATGCAATAAAAATGCCTGATCTCTTCATAACCCCCCCCCATCATATAATCATTTATACGAGCGGAGGGCGGAATATCTCATGAACCGCAGAACCAAGTTTTCATTTTCCGGCGCCTGCGACCCGCTGGAGCGATTTTTCACATGCCATGCTCCATTGGTCGTGCGTTGAGAAACGGGACCGCAGGCTTCAGCTCTTCAACATCTCCACGAACTTGCTTTCCGCCGCCTGGACCAGCGGCGCGTCGGGGAACTGCTCGCGGAATTGCCGCAGGCGATAGTGCGCCGCCTCGAGCATGTTGTTCTCGGCGAGCAGGACGATCAGCTGGAAAAAGGAGCGCTGGCGCGTCTCCTCGCCCGCCGACGGCTCGAGAACGATCGCCTCCAGCAGGCGCGCCGCCGGCTCGTGCTCGCCCTTGCGGTAGAAGGCCCCCGCCAGGCGGTACTGCAGGCCGGCTTCGAGCATCTGGGAATAGGCGTTGCGGTACTCGCCGTAGGTTTCCATGGCCAGTTCCGGGCTCGAGCGCAGCCTCAGCGCGATGGCCCGCTGGAACAACTCGCGCCCCTCGGGCTTGCGGGTGATGGCGTATTCGCGGGCCAGCCCCAGCATGGCCGGCTGGTTGTCGGGGTTCAGCTGCAGGGCGGCCAGCAGGGAATCGATGCTTTCCCGCCGCGAGAACTGGCTCTCCATGGCGGCCAGCCCCGCCTCGGTGTATTTCTCCTCGGCGGCTTTCGCGTGCAGCCGCAGCAGCAGGGCCAGGGCAAAGCCGGCCGCCATGCTGCCGATATGGGCCCAGTACGCAACGTGGGTCTTGCTGGCGGCCAGCTGCCGGAAGCCGCCGTTGAGGTCGCGCAGGAAGAAAAAGCCCAGGATGAGGAGCGAGTTGAGCCTGAGCTTGGCATGGATCAGGACGAACACGGGGACGGGGATGACCAGCTTCTTGAAATAGCAGCGGACCATGAAGAGGCCCATGATCCCGGCTACGGCTCCCGAGGCGCCGATGGCGTGCGCGGGCGCGGAAAAGAAGAGGCGCACGACGGCGACGTGCGTGAGACCGCCGATGACCCCGGTCAGCAGGTAGAGCCCCACGAATTTTCCTGTCCCCAGGCGCTCCTCCACGGACGGGGCGAAGGCCCAGAGAAAGGCCATGTTGCCCCAGAGGTGGACGGCGTCCGCGTGGAGGAACAGGCTGGCCAATGGCGCGAGCAGGGTGTTCCAGCCGACCTGGCCCACGGGCAGGAAACAATACTGGTTCAGGATGGCTTCCAGTGCCTTGGCGGACAGCGGCCGCATGGCGTAAAAGACGGCCGCGTTGAGGCCCACGAGCGCGATGGTCGCCCAGGGGATGGACCGCTTTTTGCCCCCTTCGGCGTAGGCGACGGGCATCAGGGTGATGTGCTGGCGCAGGATGTCGATCACGCGGTCGCCGGTGTTCAGCGATTTGAACCAGACGTAGGCGAACAGGATGAAAGGAGCGAACATCCAGGCGAACCCGATCAGGCTCGAGAGTTCCCTGCGGAAAAAATAGATGACCGCGATGAGGATCACGACCTTGAGCAGGTAGATCTTCTCGTCGCGGTCGAAAGGCTGGCGGCGATAGGGCCGCGCTTCAAGCACCACGGGCGCTTCCTCCCCTCACCGGGATCGCTGACTGGCTCATGTGGGGTATTCTAGCAAAAAGCGCTGGGTGAGGCGAACCGCAGCCGGGGTCATGTCGCTTTCTTCCCGGCCGCGGCCAGGGCCAGCGCCTTTCGTTCCTCGAGAAATTCCCAGCGCCCGTAGGCGTCGTGCAGCTCCTTTTCCAGCTCCTGCAGGCGGGAATTGGCGGCGGCGACATCGCCGCTGCCGCCGCGATAGAAAGCGGGGTCGGCCAGGGAGGAGAGCAGGTTCTTTTTTTCCGCTTCCAGCTTCTCCAGGAGCGCCGGCAGGGACTCCAGCTCGCGTTCTTCCCTGAAGCTCATCTTGAGCGCCGGCGTTCGCGGCCGGGCTGCCGGCTTCGCCGCCGGCTTGTCTGCGGCCGGGGCGGCCTGCTTCTGGCGCAGCCAGTCGTCGTAGCCGCCGACATATTCCTCGATCCTGCCGTCGCCGCCGAAGACAAGGGTGCTGGTCACGACGTTGTTGAGGAACGCCCGGTCGTGGCTCACCAGCAGCAGCGTGCCCTTGAATTCCAGCAGCAGCTCCTCCAGCAGCTCCAGGGTCTCGATATCGAGGTCGTTGGTGGGCTCGTCGAGGACCAGGACGTTGGCCGGGCGGGTGAAGAGCCGCGCCAGCAGCAGGCGGCAGCGCTCGCCCCCGGAGAGGGATTTCACGCGCGTCCGCGCCCGCTCGGGAGCAAAGAGGAATTTCTGCAGGTAGCCGACCACGTGCTGGGGCCTGCCGTTCACGGTCACCGTGTCGTTGCCGCCGGCCACGTTGTCGAATACCGTTTTTTCGGGGTCGAGCTGGTCGCGCAGCTGGTCAAAATAGGTGACCTCCAGGTTGCTGCCCAGGCGGACGCGCCCCTGTTGCGGCTCCAGCTCGCCCAGCAGCAGGCGCAGCAGGGTGGTTTTGCCGCAGCCGTTGGGGCCGATGACGCCGACGCGGTCCTGGCGCAGCACCACCGTCGTCAGGTCGCGGACCAGCGGCTTTCCCGGAACCGCGTAGCCGAGGTTCTCCGCCGCCATGACCAGGTTGCCCGAGCGCCGGCCCTCCTGCAGGGTCATCTTCACTCCGCCGGCCTGCTCCTGGCGCAGCCGGCGCTTGGCGCGCATTTTCAGCAGCATGTTGACGCGGCCCTGGTCGCGGGTGCGACGGGCCTTGACCCCACGGCGCAGCCAGGCCTCCTCGACCGTGAGCTTCTTGTCGAAGAGCCGGTTCTGCGCTTCTTCGTTCTCCAGGCTTTCCTGCTTGCGCTTCAGGAAGGTGGGGTAGTCGCACTGCCAGTCCAGCAGGCGGCCGCGATCGATCTCGATGATGCGGCTGGCCAGCTTTTGCACCAGCAGCCGGTCGTGGGTGACGATGACGATGGTGCCCGCATAGGCGGCGAGGAAATTCTCCAGCCAGGCGATGGCATCGATATCCAGGTGGTTGGTCGGCTCGTCGAGCATGAGGATGTCGGGGCCGGACACCAGCGC
Organism: Acidobacteriota bacterium; assembly: GCA_025456205.1. Classification (GTDB taxonomy): domain Bacteria; phylum Acidobacteriota; class Aminicenantia; order UBA2199; family UBA2199; genus UBA2199. The sequence goes on from JALOLA010000052.1 coordinate 25,413, forward strand.
CCGGGCCAGAAGGGTGCGCCGCTTCAGTCCGGTGGAGAGGGTGGCGAACCCGGCTTCCGCAGGCAGCCCCATCCTGGCGATGACCAGGTCGACCTGGCGGTGGACCTCCCAGCCGTTCTCGGCGTCCAGCTGCCGCCCCAGGCGCTCCAGCCGCCCCATGAGCCGGGGGTCGTCCCCGGGCGCTTCCGCCAGCAGCGCCCCGGCGTGGTGATAGTCGGCCAGCAGCCGGCCCCTGGCGCCGAGGCCGGAAGTGACGATGTCGATGACCGTGCCGGCGACGCCAGCGGGGATCTCCTGGTCGAGGCGGGCCGTGGCCACGCCCAGGCTGCGGCTGACGCTGCCGCTGTCCGGGGCCATCTCGCCGTTGATCAGCTTCATCAGCGTGGTTTTGCCGCTGCCATTGCGCCCCAGCAGGCATACCCGCTCATGGCGCTCGATATTCAGGTCGATGCCGTCCAGCAGCATGAAGCCGCCGTAGCCGACGCATACGTCCTTGACGCTGAGCAGAGCCATCGAGCCGCCGCCTCCGTTCTTTTTTTTGCGAATAACAGTATACCCCAAGCCGTCCTGGACTCCTAGGGGAACAGCGCTTGTGTCCGGAAAACGGATTGCCGGCCGGCCCGAGCTGTGATAGAGTTGAGAGCGGAGGGGCCATGCTCGAGAAAAGGCAAAAAATGCTCTGGAAACCCGGGACCATGCTCTATCCCATCCCGGCGGTGCTGGTCAGCTGCGGGGAATACGGCGGGGTCCAGAACATCATTACCGTCGCCTGGACCGGCATCGTCTGCTCGGACCCGCCCATGTGCTCCATCTCCATCCGTCCCGGGCGCTTTTCCTTCGCCATGATCCGCAGGAGCGGCGAGTTCGCCGTCAACCTGACCACGGCGGCCATGGCCCGCGCCGTTGACTGGTGCGGGGTGAAAAGCGGCCGCGACCTGGACAAGTTCAGCGAGATGAAGCTCACCGCGGCGCCGGCGAAGCACATCCGCGCCCCGCTCGTCGCCGAATCGCCGGTGAACCTCGAGTGCCGGGTGCGCGAGGTGCGCGAACTGGGCAGCCACTTCCTGTTCATCGCCGAGATCCTGGCCGTGCACGCCGACCCCTCCTATTTCGACGCCCGGACCGGCTTCTTCAACCTCGCCGCCGCCGAGCCCCTCTGCTACTGTCATGGCCACTACTACCGCCTGGGCAAGCACATAGGCAAGTTCGGGTTCTCTGTGGAGAAGAAGAAAACAAGGCAAAAGGCGAAAGGAAAAAGGCAAAAGTAAAGAAGAGAAGGACGGGGATCGAAGCGGAATAACGGTTTACTTGATCTTTTTGTAAATGGCGGCACCCGGGGTCGTGAGCGCGGGGGAGGGCTCCCCGTGGATCACGAGGATGTCTTTTTCGATGGTGAAATACCATAGCGGAAGGTAGAACAAGTCTGTGTTTTCGCCGATCTTGCCGCCGGAAGCGTAAAAAAAACTGTCTTCCTTGTGGGGAAGCATCCTGGCCTTGCCCAAGTACAGAGCCTCTGCCTCGAAGGTGAGGTCCGCCGCGTCGAGCGGGGCGAACGTGTGTGTTTCAAGGTCGTACAACCTCCAGGTGCCGAGCAGTCCATCCTGAACCATGTGGTCGTTGGCCAGCGGCGGGTCAGGCGGTTGGGGAACATCGGCGGCCAGGCCCATGGCCAGGATGATCGCTATGATCAGGATTGTTCCCTTTTTCATTCGCATATCTCCCTCATTGGATATTTGCATATTATATAAAATATCCAGACACATATCTCAGTTTTGGCGTAGTGAACCGATTCCGTCGCCAAGGAGAAGCCGCTATTTTCCCCATACCTCGGGCATGAGCGCTCCCGGGGCGTTGTATTCGATGCGGCTGGGATGGACGAAGACAATGATGTAATCGGGGTCGTCCGGGCCAGAGAAATAGCGCCGCCACCCTTCCTGCCAGTACTTCGACCTGGTCGCCGCGTCGGAGCGGATCTCGGCGCGGCCGGCGATCTGCAGGTAGGCCGAGCCGTCGGGCGGAAGCAGGTCGCCGCAAGTGAGGTGTATATTGGGGTTGGCGGCGATCTCACTCGCCTTGCGGGTGGAAAGGGCCGTGCAGAAATTCAAGGTGAAATCCATGTCGGCGCGGATCGTGACATAGCGCACCCAGGGGGCGCCGCCGGCGCTGATGGTGGCCAGCGCCGCCGTTTGCGGCTTGTTGAGAACATTCCAGATCTTTTCTTCCAATTCGGTCATGGCGGTCCTCCAGCCTTAATGATAGCCGAAGCGGTCGAAGATTTCCATCCAGCGCATTTCCCTTTACAGCGGGATTGCGCTAGAATCGATGCGTACCCCAGGAGGTTGAGATGTCGATGATCGGATTGGGTATCCTGCCATTTCTCATGTATTATCTCTATGCCGTGGTGCCGCTGGCGCCGTTGGTGTACCTGTTCCTCAAGTGGCGCGCCTATCGCGACGGCGCCGCAGATCCCTGGCTGGGAGCCGCCGTCCTGCTGCAGTACTTCTGGACGCTGGGCCTGCAGCTGGCACTCATCGGGCTGACAATGGTTGGCGCCGGGCTGGTTGGCAGCAAGATGGAGGGGGAGGTTCGGCCCGGGCTGGCCCTTCTATTCACCGGGGTGATCGCCCTGCTGGCCGCCTTTTTTGCCCTGAAGCGCCTGCCTGCGTTTGCCCTTTCGCCTTTGCGGGGACAAACCTGGCGGGTGTTCTTTGCCCTCAACCTGCTGGCCTGCGGCCTGCTGGCGCTGGTCGCACTGGGTGCCGCTTCCTTTACTTTATTCACCGGCAAGGCTGCCGATGCCCGCCTGCCGCTGGTGGCCCTGGTCGTTTTCGGAGCGGCATGGGCTTGGTTCCTGCGGCTCATGGTCCGGGAATAGGGGATCAAATCCAAGCGCTAACGCATCGCCTGAGAATCAACTCATGGATTTCAGCATTTTCAGCTGGCCTGCTTGCGCAAGCGAGTGTTCCTTTTTCCAGCGCCTGGCGTTACAATTCCATTGGAGGCATGCATGAAAAAGCAGGCATGGATTTTCCTTTTATTGGTCCTGGTTGGGTGCAACCTGCTGGCCGGACCGCTTCCCGATGCCAATGAACTCCGCGTAACCGTTCTCTACGACAATTACTTGGCGGCGGAGGGGTTGCAGGCGGATTGGGGATTCCCGGGCCGCTATCCTGCAAAAAAACATCTCGAGCCTGAAGGTCGATCTGGGACGGGTAGGTATGATCGTTATTTCGCACTTGCACGGTGACCACAGCGGCGGCCTTGAATGGATCCTGTCCCAGAAATGCGATATTCCCGTTTATCTCCCGGCCATGGCCAGTGA
>JALOLA010000053.1 GCA_025456205.1 Acidobacteriota bacterium
GGTCAGGTCGGTGAGCACCACCAGCAGCCCGGCGAAGTGGCTGTTGATCGGGTTGCGCAGGTGGGTGACCTTGACGGCCAGGTTGATGTACTTGCCCTGGAGCTTGACGTCGATCTCCTTTTCGATCAGCTTGAAGCGCGTCTCGAAGGCCTTTTTCACCAGGGCGTGCACCTCGCCGTAGATGCTCTCGGAGATCACGGCCGCGTAGTTCTTGCGCACGGCCGTCTCCGGGTCCAGCGACAGCATGCGCGCCGCCTCGGTGTTGATGACCATGATCTCGCCGCGCACGTTCAGGGCCATGACGCCGGTGGTGATGTTCTTGAGGATGGTCTCGATGATGCTGCGGCGGTGGCGCAGCTCGATGGTGCGCCGGTTCAGCTTGTCGCGGTTGTCCTTGAGGTCGATGGCCATGCGGTTGAACTCGTTGATCAGGGTGTTGAACTCGTCCTTGGCCGCGTAGTCGATGCGCACGTCCAGGTTGCCCTTGGCGATCTCGGCAGTGGCCGCCACCAGCTTTTCGATGGGCACGGTGATGCCCTTGGCCAGGTAAAATCCCAGCCAGGAGGCCGAGAAGATGATCAGGATGGTGATGAACAGGAAGAGCAGGATGTAGGTGTTCTTGACCGGGTCGCGCAGTATGCGCATCTGGCTGTGCTTGCTGACCATGCCCCCGAGCTCGTTCAGGCTGCGCGTGTAGTTCTCCGGGAAGTACTTGCCGGTGATGATCAGCATCTTGTCGCCCTGCTCGATGTCGAAGGCCACGCCGTTGCGGATCAGCTCGCCGGCCTTGAGGGCGTCGATGGTGGTGAAGCCGGCGCCGCCCAGCCCGCGGTAGACGACGTTCAGCGGCAGGTTCTTGTACTCCTGGGTGGGGATGCGCGGGTTGAAGACGGTGAAGATCTCGCTGCGGTTCTTGTAGATGCTGACCACGTCGAGCTTGTACTCCAGCATCTTCTCCTTGAGCTTGTTCATCAGGAAGCTCTTGTTGTCCTCGGTGTACATGCGCTTCTGCTGGATCATGGCGGCGATCAGGCCCGAATAATGCTCGAGGTCCTGGGTGATGTTGCCGTAGTAGTTGGTCTTGACCTCCTCGACGTTCTCCATGATGTTCTCGATGGGGGTCTTGAACCACTGCTCGATGCTCTGCGAGATGACGTCGGTGGCGAAGAAGAAGAGCAGCAGCGTGGGCACGATGGAGAAGGCGATGAAGAAGAAGACCAGCCGGTTCTTGAAGCCGTGCCCGGCGCCGCCGCGGTCCCGTTCCACGTACATCTTCAGGATATTGCGCGCCAGGATGAAGAGGAAGGTCAGGCCGAAAAGGATGATGATGATCCACAAGCCGAAGATGACGGTGTTGCTTTTCAGGGCCAGGGGCGAAAAATTCTTGCTCTCCTCGAAATAGAGGCGCAGGATGACGAAAACGATAAAAAACAGCACGATGGCCGCCACGATCAGGCGCACGCCCTTGATGTTCTTGTTCTTCATTCTCCAGGTTCCTCGCCGCCGGGCAGCGCTGGGCCGCGGCGCATCCGTCCATCCAATGTAGCACGATTGGCGGCGCGGGTCAATTGACAGGAGCGGTGAAAAATGATATGGGTGTATCCTTGCGCCTGTAGCTCAAAGGATAGAGCATGGGATTCCTAATCCCAGGGTTGGATGTTCGAGTCATCTCAGGCGCAAAATAGAGGTCAACCATGAAAAAGAAGGAAAAGGAACACCTGAAGGCCGATCCATTCGTCCATTTTTTTGAAAAAGCGTTCACTTTTTTAAAGATCAACCGGCGGGCGATCCTCCTGGTTGCCGCCGCCGCCGTCCTGGTCGTCCTCATCCTGCTCGCCATGTTCCTGTTCCGCAACCTGAGCGCCAGCGGCGAGAACAAGCTCTACGCCGAGGCCTTCCGCGTGAGCCATGACGGCAAGATGACCGTGGAGCAGAAGATCGCCCGGCTCCAGGACATGAAGTTCAGGAAGGGCATCTCGGCTTCCGGACGGCTGTTCCTCGCCGCCCTGCTGTTCGAGAAAGGGGACCTGGCCAAGGCCGAGGCCGTCCTGCTGGCCATGCCCAGGAGCCGCGTGGCGCTGCTCAACGACGAAAAGCACGCCTTGCACGCCCAGGTGCTGGCCGCCAGCGGCAAGGTCTCCGAGGCCGAGGCCGTGCTCAATCGCATGCTGGCCGAAAAGAAGACCGCCATGGCCAAAGAGGTCATCCTCCTGCAGCTGGCCAGGCTGCAGATCAAGGGCGGGCGCCATGCCGAGGCCGCGGCGCTGCTCAAGCGCATCATGAGCGAGCACGGCAACACCCCCGGCGCCATGGAGGCGCAGAGTCTGCTGGCCTCAATAGAAAGCGAAAGCCCGACGGCCGAGTAACCCCCCAAACTGTTGCCAGAGAATCCCGGCCGACCGGCGCAGAGTGAACGCGCGGCGCTACGGGCCGGCGTTATTTCCTTTCAGCCATGGCCGGGCGCAGGTGTGCAGCTCACTGAATGACGAACATCACCTTGCCGTTCTGGATGTTGTTGCCCTCATCCGATTCGTCGATGGCGTTGGCCGTGTCCACTCTGACATCAAAAGAAAGAGGATTCGGCGGAAGAACACTAAGGAAATACTGCGGGTTGAATTCGTAGCAAAGCTCCTCCGTTTGTCCGGGAGCGAGGCGCAGCTCGATCACGTTCTCTTTCGAAGCCCAGCCCGGCAAACCGTAATCCCCATGTTTCTTGAAAGCCCAGCTGATCTTCACCGTGATCGCCTTGGCCAGGTATGCCTGGGCGAGCGGAGCGACCGAAACACCCTGCCTGCCGGGAGGAGGCGGCGGGGGCGGTGCCGGGGGCAGCCCCAGATGCTGGATCGTTACGCGCAGGGTCATGCTGGACCGCTCCGGCCAGGTGGCCTGCGACGCTCGCCAGGTGTACCAGGGCCCGGACTTGGCCAGAGGTTTCGTGCATCCCGAGTCATAGAAAGGCTCCACCACGCAGCGCAGGTCGCTTTTGACCAGCTTGTACACAACGCTGGCCGCTATTTGGCGCTGCTTCCTCAGCCCGCTCCCGATCGATATCTGATCCGCTGCCTGCAACAAGCCGAAGGCAGCGGTCCACCCGAAAACGATACCCGCCCAACATATTGCTTTTTTCATGGTCAAACCTCCACGCCCTTGCAAGCCATCTGGAATGTAATAGTGCGGATCAGCGAAAAATCTCAAATTTTTTATATGCCGGGCGAAGTTTTTCCCGCCCGTTAGGCCTACTTCCCGCGCTTGATCTCGTCCCACACCTTCACGTAAAGGGCGTTCTTCTCGCCCAGGTCATTCAGGACCTCGCACTTGGCCTTGACGTCCGCGGGCAGGAAGATGCCGGCGTTCTCGCGGATCGCGCTTTCCAGCAGCGGGTAGGAGCTCTTGTTGGGGCAGAGGAACTGGGTGAAGCCCGTGTTCTCGGCGGCGACGGCCGGATCGTGCAGGAAGTTGATGTAGGCGTGGGCCAGCTTCACCTGCTGCGCCGAGCGGGCGATCACCATGTCGTCACAGGAGATGGCACCGCCCTCCCGGGGCATGGCGAAGGCGATATCGGCCACCTCGGCCTGCACCTGGAGGATATCGCCGCTGTAGCCGTGCACCAGCAGGAACTCGCCGGAGGCGATACCGTTCTTGTACTGCTCATTCTCGAACTTGGCCAGGTTGGCCTCCCAGCCCAGGACGACATCGCGGGCCTTGGCCAGCTCGGCGGGATCGGTGGAGTTGAGGCTGAAGCCGAGGAATTTCAGGGCCGCGCCGATCGTCTCGCGCATGTCATTGAGCATGACCATCCGGCCCTTCAGGTCGGCGCGGTTGAACATGCCCCAGCTGGGTTCGAAATTCGCGACCTTGCTCTTCAAATAGGCGATGCCCGTGTTGGTCAGCATATAGGGCACGGAGTAGGCCATCTGCTTATCGATGGCTATGCCCAGGTATTCCGCGTCCACATGGACGCGGTTCGGCAGCAGCGCGTGGTCGAGGGCCAGGAGCATCCCCTGGCTCTGCATGAGGCTGACCATGTAGCTCGTCGGCGTGATGACGTCATAGCCCGTCGCCCCGGCCTTCAGCTTGGCGTACATCGCCTCGTTCGAGTCGAAGGTGTCGAAGACGACCCGGCAGCGGTTCTCCTTCTCGAAGCGCTCGACCAGCTCGGGCTTGATGTAGTCCGACCAGGTGTAGACATGAAGGACGGGCTCCGCCTTCTTGCCGCCGCCGCAGCCGGCCGCCAGGAACACGACGACGGCCAGCGCCGCCGCCACCAGGAACTTGAATCCGCCGTGCATTTTCATTGTCCTCCCTCCAGGGCTCCGGATTTGCTCAAACGCTGGCTGACGAACACGGTGGTGAACGTCAGCGCCAGCAGCAGGGTCGAGAGCGCGTTGATCAGCGGCGTGGCGCCGTGCTTGATCATGCTGTATACGCGGATCGGCAATGTCGTGGCCCCCGGGCCGGCGACAAAAAAAGTGATGACGAAGTCGTCCACCGAAAGCGTGAAGGCGATCAGCCCCGCGGCGGCCAGCCCGGGGGCGAGCATGGGCAGCAGGACCCGGCGGGTCGCGGTCCAGCCGGACGCGCCGAGGTCGTGCGCCGCCTCCATGATCGTGTAGTCGAAATCCTGGAGCCGCCCCAGGACGACCAGGGCGACGTAGCTCACGCAGAAGCTCACGTGGGCCAGGATGATGGTCAGCATCCCCAGCTCGATGCCGCTGGCCACGAACGCCATGAGCAGGCTGATGCCCATCAGGATTTCGGGGACCACAAGCGGCGTGTACACCAGGGTGTAGTGGAAGCGCTGCAGGCGCGAGCGGGCGAAGCGGTGCAGGGCCAGGGCCGCGGTCGTGCCCAGGATGAGGGAGATGAAGGTCACGAGCAGGGCGATGACGAGCGTGTTGCGGGCCGCCTCCCAGATGGCCGGCTCGTGGAACAGCCGCCCGTACCATTTCAGGGAGAATCCCCGCCAGGCGCCGCCGAAGCGGGCGGCGTTGAACGAGTCGACGACCAGGATCAGTATCGGCAGGTAGAAAAAGGCCAGGACCAGGCCGGTCATGATGAAAGGGAAGCGGCTGCGCCTCACGGCCTCTCCTCGCCGCGGCGCGGCGCCACCCGGCTCCCCTGGCGCTGCAGGGCCAGGACGGCGAGCAGCGGCATGAGAACGGCCAGGATGAGGACGATCGAAAGCCCGCCCGCCAGGGGCAGGTTGCGGTCGACGAAGACGCGCTGGGCGATCTTGTTGCCCAGCAGCTCGCTGCCCGGGCCGCCGACGATGTCGGGAATGACATAGGAGCCCAAAGCCGGGATGAAGACGACCAGGACGGCCGTGACCAGGCCCTGGCGGATGCCGGGGATGAACACCCGGCGGAACGCAGTGAAAGGCCGGGCACCGAGGTCGCGGGCGGCCTCGATCAGGCGGTAATCGAACTTTTCCGCGGCCGCGTAGATCGGCAGGATGGCGAAGGGCAGGAACGTGTAGACCGTCACCAGGACCACGGCGCCCAGGTTGTACAGCAGGGAGGCGTTGGCGTCGACCGCACCGAGGAAGACCAGGGCTTTCTTGATGATCCCCTCCGGATGGAGGATCGACTTCCAGGCGAACACGCGGATGAGGAAGCTCGTCCAGAAGGGGACGATGATCAGCATCAGCAGCACCTGCCGCCGGCGCGCAGAGGCGCGGGCCAGGGTGTAGCCCGTGGGCAAGGCCAGCAGCATGCAGAGAGCGGTCGTCGCGAAGCTGACCCAGAGCGTTCGCCAGGCGATGGCCAGGTACTGGGGATCGGCCAGGGCGCGGATGGTCCCCAGGGTCCAGCCGCGGCCGATGCCGCCGAAGGGGTCGGAGGGGCGGAAGGCGAGGATGAATACCAGGGCGGTCGGCACGAGAAAAAAGACCACCAGCCACAGGAAGGAGGGCGTGGTCAGCAGGACCTCCTGCCAGCGGCGGGACCGCGAGCTCACGTTTCCCCCACCTTCTGCGGCGGGGCGGCGAGGAGCTTCTCGTCGTCGCGCTGGAACCCCTCGAGCATGAAGCCGTCGTCGCCGTGCCAGAAGATCCAGACGTCGTCCTTCCAGCGGATGGGCTTCTCGTCCAGGAAGAAGCGGGCGTGCTGGCGCAGGACCTGGAGGCGGTGTCCCCCCGCCCGCACCCAGTATTTCGTGGTCGAACCCAGGTAGATCACGTCCTCAACCACCGCCGGCACGGCATTGCGCTTGTTCTTCGCCTCGGGTTGGTCGCGGGAGATCTGGATCTTCTCCGGCCGAACGCTGAGGAAGATCTGGTTGCCGTCGGCGATCTGCTTGTCGTTGTAGACCGTCACGTCGGGCAGGCCGTCGATGCGCAGCCGGCTGTACTCCGGTTCCGGGTGGTCGGCCACGACGCCCTCAAGGAAGTTGGTGTCGCCGATGAAGGCGGCGACGAAGCTGGTCCGCGGCGCCTCGTAGATCTCGGCCGGAGTCCCGATCTGCTCGATGCGGCCGGAGTTCATCACGGCGATGCGGTCGCTCAGGCTCATGGCCTCCCCCTGGTCATGGGTGACGTAAAGGAAGGTGATGCCGACCTGGTCGTGGATCATGTCGAGCTCGATGAGCATGCGCTGGCGGAGCTTGAGGTCGAGGGCGGCCAGCGGCTCGTCGAGAAGGAGGACATCGGGCTTGTTGATGAGCGCGCGGGCGATGGCCACGCGCTGGCGCTGGCCCCCGGAGAGCAGGTCCGGCTTCTTGTCGGCCTGGTCCTCCATGCGGATCAGGTGCAGCATGGCCTCGACCTCGCGGTCGATCATGGCCTTCGGCCTCTTGGCGATCTGGAGCCCGAAGGCGATATTGGCGCGAACGCTCAGGTGCGGGAACAGGGCGTAGCTCTGGAAAATGGTATTGACCCGCCGGTAGTGCGGAGGCAGGTCGGTGATCTCGCGACCGTCAAGAAATACCTTGCCGGCGTCGGGGGTCTCGAACCCGGCCGTCACGCGCAGCATGGTCGTCTTGCCGCAGCCGCTGGGGCCGAGCAGGGCGAAGAACTCGCCGCGCTTGACCTCGAGCGAGACGTCGTCCACGGCCTGGACGGGCCCGAAGTGCTTGCGGATGTGCTCGAAGACTAGGAATTCCGCCATGGCGCACCGGCGCGTGCAGGGCTCATCGGCGAGCCCGCCTGGAGCAGCAGGTTTTGATCATGGAATATACTTAAGGAAAACCCGGGGAAAAAGCAATAGCCCGGAGGCCTTCAATGAATTTTGTCCGTCGGGCGCCGGCGGGCCGCTCCTATTTACAGCCCCGGCGAAGCGTGGCATAATTCCGCCATGCAAGACGAACGCGGCCTCATCGAAGAAGCGCGCGCCCTGGGCGGCGGCTATTTTCTGCTGAAGATCGCCGCCCCGCTCATCGCCGCCGCCGTCCGGCCGGGCCATTTCGTCATGGCCCGCGTGTCGCCGGCCATGGACCCCCTGCTGCGCCGGCCGCTGGGCATCCTGGAAGGGCGGCCGCCATACATCTGGCTCTATTTCCAGGTACTGGGCAGCGGCACGCGGCTGCTGTCCGGCCTGCGCCACGGCGACAGCCTGGACCTCCTCGGCCCCCTGGGCAACTCCTTTCCGGAGATGCCGGACAAGCGGGTCCTGCTCATCGCCGGCGGCCGCGGCATCGTGCCCCTGTTCCATTACGCCCGGGCGTACGGCGAGCGCCGGCCCCTGGTGCTACTGTACGGAGGACGCGGCAAGGCCGACCTGCCGCTGCTGGAGCGCATCAAGTCCCTGACCCTGCAGCGGCTTTTCGTTTTCAGCGAGGACGGCTCGCTCGGCCAGAAGGGGCTGCTTACCGACGGGCTGGAGAAGATCGTCCGCGAGGAGCGCCCGGACGCCACGCTCTCGTGCGGGCCGGAAGCCATGCTGGCCCGGTTGGCCGGGCTGCTCAAGGGACGCGGCCTGAACAACCTGGCCTCGCTGGAGGCCAGGATGGGCTGCGGATTCGGCGCCTGTCACGGCTGCGCCGTGCCGACCGTCTCCGGCGCCTTTCGCAAGGTCTGCGACGAGGGGCCCGTCTTTCCCCTGGAGGAGATCCAATGGCGGACCTGAGCGTCGACCTCGGTTTTCGCACCCTGAAGAACCCGGTGATCACGGCCTCGGGGACCTTCGGCTACGGCGAGGAGTTCCTGCCCTTCTTCGACCTCGACATCCTCGGCGCCCTGGTGCTGAAGGGCATCTTCCTGGAACCGCGGCCCGGCAACCCGCCGCCGCGCCTGCACGAGACGCCGGCCGGGCTGCTGAACTCCATCGGCCTGGCCGGCCCGGGCAGCGCCGCGCTGCAGGAGATCATCCGCCGCCTCCATGCCCGGACCGCGGTGCCGATCATCGTCAACGTCTGCGGCGAGAATGACGAAGAGTTCGCCGAGGTGGCCGCCATCTTCTCAGGCCTGGAAGAAGTGGCCATGCTGGAGTTGAACATCTCGTGCCCCAATGTCCGCAAGGGCGGCGCCTGTCCGGCCCAGGACGCCGGCCATACGGCCCGGCTGGTCCGCCAGGTCAAGGACAGGGTGCGCAAGCCCCTGATCGTCAAGCTGTCGCCCAACGCCGCCGACATCGTCGCCGTGGCCCAGGCCGCCCAGGATTCCGGTGCCGACGCCCTCTCCCTGGTCAACACCTTCCTGGGGCTGGCCGTCGACCTGGAGACGCGCCGCCCCGTGTTCGCCAATGTTTACGCCGGCCTTTCCGGCCCGGCGATCAAGCCCCTGGCCCTGCGGCTGGTCCGCGAGGTATGCCGGCGGGCCTACGTGCCGGTCATCGGCATGGGCGGCATCACCTGCGGCCGCGACGCGCTGGACTTCATCCTGGTCGGCGCTTCGGCCGTCCAGGTGGGCACGGTCAATTTTCGCGACCCGGCCGCCGCCGCGCGCATCGTGAGCGAGATCGCGCTGGAGATGGACCGGCTGAACATCAAGGACCTGGCCGAGATCCGCGGCAAGCTGCAGGCATGAGCCGCGGCAGGACCGGGCGCATCCCTTGAACCTGCGCCGGCTCATCAGGAACGGGATCGCCCCGGCGGTCGTCCTGATCGTTATCCTCGCTGTTTTTTTCCGCAGCCTGACCCCCGCCGACATCCTGGCCAATTTTTTCAAGATCCCGCCAGGATACCTGATCGCCTTTGTGCTGCTCTCGCTGCTGGGCACCGTGCTGCGCGCCTGGCAATACCACGTGCTGCTCGCGGGCAAGCTGGGATTCAAGGACATCTTCCTGATCACGCTGGTGCGCAACTTCTCGGTCGACCTCCTGCCCGGGCGCACGGCCTCGCTGGTGTTCTATTCCTGGCTGACGAAAAAAAAGGGCATTGCCCTCGAGGAGGGCGCGTCCAGCTTCGTCATCTCGGTCTTTTACGACTCCATCGCCCTGACCCTGATGCTGGGGGGGCTGCTCTTCTTTTTCGAGACCGGCATGAGCCGCTGGCCTTTCCTCGCGGCCATGGCCGCCCTGTTCGCCGCGTCGGCCCTGGTGCTCTTCTTCTCCGGGCCCTTCCTGCGCTTTCTCCTGAAGGGGGAAAAGCTGCGCCGCCTGCGCCTGGCCAGGATCGCGGGGACGCTGCAGGCCATCAGCGCCTACCTGGCCGCCCACGGGCGGAGCGGAGAGAGGCTGAAGCTCGTGGGCATCAGCTTCGCCAGCCGGCTGTGCAAGTATGTCTATAATTTCATCCTGTTCGAAGGGGTGCTGCACCTGGGCATCGGCCTGAAGAATTTCTCCCTCTTCTGTTTCGGCCTGGCCGCGACCGAGATGTCATCGATGCTTCCCATCCACGGGCCGGCCGGCTTCGGCACCTGGGAGCTGACCTTTGCCCTCGTCTTTTCCGCGCTGCGCATCCCGGCGGACAACATCAAGGAAGCCGGCTTCGTGATCCACATCACCAGCCAGGCCTGGGAATACGCCATCGGGCTCCTGGCCCTGGCAACCCTGGCCTTCGGCCACGGCCGGGGACAGGCCCGCGGCCCGCAACCCGGGCCTAGGGACCTACCCAGAGGTCCGGGTCCCAGCCGCGGCCGATGAACAGATAGCCGGCACTGGATATCTTGCGCACATGCATGCGGGTGTTGCCGTCGGAGCCGTACATGTGGACCGCGAAATCCGCCAAATTGGACCAGTTCAGGCGATAGATCTGTTCCCCGGGAGGCGCCGGGAGATCGCCGAGGAAGCGTCCGTCGCGGGCGCGAAAGATCCGGTAGCGGTCGTGCGGCTCAGGCAGCCATGCCACCCGGTCATCGGCAGCCGCACAGGGCCGGCAGCTCTGGCCCCGGGAGATGCGCAGCCCCGGGCCCCGGCCGCCGAAGGGAACGACATGGATCGCCCCGCCGTCATCATACACGATGAAGCGGCCGCTGCCGGTGATCTCGCAATGCTTGCGGACGTTGCCGCCTCCGTAGGCGGTGCGCATCACGGACGGATCCGTCACGCTGACCAGGATCACGCTCCCGTCCAGCGCCGGGCCCGCCAGCCAGTCGCTGTTGTCGCGGCGATGCCAGGTCCAGCGCGTCTCGTCGGAGCTGTCCATGCGCGGGTTGAGGATGGGACGCTTGCGTCCGGCCGGGTCGCAGACATAGATCCGGCCCTGGAAACGATACGCGAACCTTTCGCCGTCGGGAGCCCAGGAAGGGCGCGGCGAGGCGCCGCGCTTGCTCCTGCCGGGACCGCCGTCCGTCTGCACCCCGGGGACCTCTTTTTCGGCGCCGGAGCGCAGGTCCAGGATGAACATCCGCGGCGGGCGCGAGAAGACGACCTTGCCGGGCCGCTGCCCCGAGAATCGCGCCCAGTCCCTGGCGATCGCCCCGGGCATGCCGGCTTTCCCCGCTCCCCCGCCGTCCGGGCGCGCGGGCGCGATGCCCGGCAGGGCGAGCCAGGCGGCCGCCGCGGCGGCGAACAGCGGCGCGATGAGCAGGACCGCTCTTGCCGGCTTCCGGCTCATTCCCGGCCTCCGCGACCGCTCATTCCCTTCCGCCGCTCAGCGCTTTCGCCCCTGGGCCAGCATGTCGCCCAGCACGATCTCCGGGTGGTGGTAGCGCTCGTAGGCCGGCGTCTTCTTGCCGAACTGGATCGCCTGGCGTGGGCACCACTGGATGCAGGCCAGGCACTGCTCGCAGTGGTGCGTCCAGGCCGGCCGCCCTTTTTTCATCTCGATGTTGCCCGCCGGGCAGACCCGGGCGCAGATCTCGCAGGAATCGCACTTGTCGTCGCACCAGAAATCCTTGTCCATCCGGTAGACCTGCTTGAAGGTCATGCGGTAGATCGCGGTGAAGACGATGCGCTGCCACAATGGGCCCTGTTCGACAGGGCCGGCCTCGCCGCCGTTGACGACAGAAGCGATCTCGGCGATGCGGACCCGGGCGGCTTCGATGCGGGATCTTTGCCGGTCCGCCGGCCCCGGCCCGCCCCAGGGGATATAGTTGCTGGGCAGGACGATGCTGAACCCCGCCGCCAGCTTCAGGCCGCGCCCGGCCAGCAGCTCCCCAAGCTGGACCAGGGTGCGCGAAACCTGGCCGGCGTTGACCGCCAGGGCGAACAGGTAGACCTCCGGGCGCAGCGACAGCTTTTCAATGAACTCCACGACCGGGACGGGCAGTCCCCAGACGTGGACCGGGAAGACGAAGCCCACCGCGGCGGCATCGCCGGCGGCCAGGGCATCCGCTCCCTTCACGGGCTGCAGCCGCGCGTCGCCCAGCCCGTCGGCCAGCTGCCGCGCCGACCACAGCGAATTGCCGGTGCCCGAATAGTAAAAAATGACTGTTTTCATTTTTACCGTCCCGGGACCACGGCTTTTTCGATCTCGGCGAGCCAGGCCGCGGCAAAAGCGCGTGCGGCCGCCGTGGCCTCTTTGCCGGCGCGAAAGCACACCTTCCACTCGGGAGGCTTCTGCTCGTATTCCTCGTTGACGAAGATCATCTTGTCGCCGCGAGGCTTCACTCTGGCGGCAAAATCGACGCCGGCGCTCACGACCAAAAAGTCGTTGATGCGCCTGCGGATGAGGACCCGCGGGTCGGCCGGCCATCCCTCTTCCCAGGCCTTCAGCTCTTCCTCATGGCGTTTTTTGTCCTCGAGGCCCGCCATGTCCGCCATCTGCCGCCATAGCGCCTTCTGCTGCGGGTCCGCTTCCATCCGCTCCAGCTGCTCGCGCATTCCCCTGATCGATGCCTCCATCACTTTCTTCGTCTCGGCATCCATGGCGGCCATGCCCTTGCGCATCTCGGCGATGCTCTTCTCCATGTCGGCTTTCATTTTTTTCGCCTGCTCGTCGGCCGCGGGACGAGGCACCGGCGGCGCAGGTCGCTCTTTCTCGCGCCCGAGGGCGTAGGCCGCGGCGAATTCCCGGCTCCCGGCAAAGGCCTTGATCCAGTCCAGCCCGGCGCTGACCGCCGCGGCCCGGGACGCGGCCGGCAGCGCCTTGAAGGCCTTCATCGCCGCCTCATGATAGGGAGTGCCGCTGATCAGGGCTTCCAAGATGCCCTCGCCGGCCGAGGCGCGGGTCAGGCCGAGCCCGGCAAGGATATCCGTGCCGCCGGGGGCAGCGGCGGCGAACAGGAGCAGCGCCGCGCCCAGCGCCGGGATGATTCTCATGCGCTCAGGGGATGTTTTTTTCATGAACATATTCTGGAACGGGTGGCCCCCTGAAGTCAATAGCAGCGATGGCGACGGCCGGAGCCTGTCGCGCAAAGGCCGGGGGCCGACCGGCATGGGACCCGGGATCACCAGGGAGCCCGATTTGCTCTTCCGTCGGGGGCGATCCCCCGCAGTTCACCGCCCGCGCCGTCCTGATGCCGGCCGAGCGCGGCCGGATCATTGGCGCTGCAGCACGGCCTCCTTCAGCTTTTCATTCATCTTCACACCCTTGCCTTCGGCCTGCTGCAGGTACTTCAGGGCGCTGGCTTTGTCGCCGCTCATCAGGAAGATGCCGATCAGGTTGGCATAGGCGTTGGCATAGCGGGGATCGGCCTGCAGCGCGGCCAGGTAAAGCTCCTGCGCGCCAGCGAAGCGCTTCAGCTTGAAGAGGATGTTGCCGTGGACAAAATGGTACTCGGCCGGCACATCGAGGTCGAGGGTGGGCTTCAGGTCGCGCAGCTTCGCGTCGATTTCCGCCAGCCTGATCTCCGCCTCGCGCATCAGGATCAGGGACAGGCCGGCATCGGCAAGACGGTTGGCCGTGAACTCGCGCTGCTCGCGCAGGCGGTTGATATAGTCCTGATAGGAGGCCGCATAGAATTCCCTGATGCCGCCAAAGGTCCCCTTGGCCTTCTCGATCTCCGCCAGGCCGGCATCGTACTTCCCCTCCTGAAAATGGATCATCGCCAGCAGCAGGTAGGCATCGGAGTAGTCCGCAAAGATCTCCATGCTCAGCTCGGCTTCCTTCAGGGCTTTCGCCGGCTTTCCCTTCTTCAGGCAGTCAACGCCTTTGTCGTAATGCATCCTGGCCCGCTTGAACTTTTCCACGGTCATCTTTTCGCTCTGGTTGAAATTCTTCTGCGCAGCCAGCGGCGGTGCAAGAACCAGCAGCAGCGCCATGAAAAAACAGCTCCAGCAAAAAAAACCAACCGATCCTATTTCCGATCTTTTCATTGTGCCCCCAATTAACTGGACTTTTCCCTATTTCAAATCCTTTATTTCCACTGACCGCCTATCGCCATGCAACATTCCTGCCAATTCAAACAGCATTCATGGATGCTCCGTGCGGGAGTACCGCCTTTTTTATAAAACCTTATCAGAAGTCGATCTTCAGGCCTGGGCCCTTCTGCGAAGCCGGTTCCTGGCGATCGCCGCCCCGGGTTCATCATCCCCCTGCTTATTCAATTCCAGGGATTTTCAGAGAAAAAACACAGAAAAAACCAATAGTTTGAACCATGCCCCCGACGCGGCGGCAGGGGGTCCGTATTTGCCCGCATCGGCTCCGAGGCGCAGCGACCCTTCCCGGCGAGCGGGAGTTTTCCCTCCGCAGCGGGGATTGCCCGGCAGCCGGTTTTACGCTACAATGGAGCTCCCGAGAGGTGAGGCCATGGCCTGGACGACCGTCAAGGATGTTTTCGCCGGATACACGCAGCTGCTGGATCGGGAGCTGCAGGTGCGCGGCTGGATCCGCACCCAGCGCGAATCGAAGAACCTCGCCTTCATCGAGCTGAACGACGGCTCCTGCTTCAAGAACCTGCAGGTCGTCTACGGCCCCGAGCTGGCCAACTTCGCCGAAGTGGCGAAGTTCCCGCTGGGGACCTCCCTGCAGGTGACGGGCACGCTGGTGGCGTCGCCGGCCGCCGGCCAGCCCTTCGAGCTGAAGGCGGCGGTGATCGCCGTCATCGGCCTGTCGGCGCTGGACTATCCGCTGCAGAAGAAGCGCCACAGCTTCGAGTTCCTGCGCACCATCCCCCACCTGCGGCCGCGCAGCAACACCTTCATGGCCGTTTTCCGCGTGCGCAGCCTGGTGGCCCACGCCATCCATACCTTCTTCCAGGAGCGGGGCTTCGTCTACGTGCATACGCCGATCATCACCGGCAGCGACTGCGAGGGTGCCGGCCAGATGTTCCGCGTCAGCACCCTGGACCCGCTCAAGCCGCCGCTGAATGAACAGGGCATGGTCGACTACAGCCAGGATTTCTTCGGCCGCGAGACCAACCTGACCGTGTCAGGTCAGCTCAACGTCGAGGGCTTCTGCCTGGCCTTCGGCCGCGTCTACACCTTCGGCCCCACCTTTCGCGCCGAGAACTCCAACACCCAGCGCCACGCCTCGGAGTTCTGGATGATCGAGCCGGAGATCGCCTTCGCCGACCTCAACGACAACATGCGCCTGGCCGAGGACATGCTGAAGTTCGTCATCCGCAGCGTACTGGAGAAAGCGCCGCAGGAGATGGAGTTCTTCAACCGCTTCATCGACACGTCGCTGCTGCAGCGCCTGCATCTCGTGCTGGATTCGCAGTTCGAGCATGTCACCTACACCCGGGCCGTCGAGCTGCTGCAGCAGGCGGACGTGAAGTTCAACTTCCCCCCCGAATGGGGCAAGGACCTGCAGACCGAGCACGAGCGCTACCTGAGCGAGAAGGTCTTCCGCAAGCCCGTATTCGTCAGCGACTACCCCAAGGAGATCAAGGCCTTCTACATGCGCCTGAACGACGACGGCCGCACCGTGGCCGCCATGGACCTGCTGGTCCCCGACGTCGGCGAGATCATCGGCGGCAGCCAGCGCGAGGAGCGCCA
>JALOLA010000099.1 GCA_025456205.1 Acidobacteriota bacterium
GTCACCGTCTTCATCAGCTTCGCGGCCAGGGGGCGCACCGCCTGCTCGTTGAGGCCGGGGATCAGCAGGGTGAAAAGGATGTACTTCGAGCTCTTGAACGCGTGCAGCTGGACCATGCTGAAGCCGGGACTGGTGAAAAACGCCGCGTCGCCGACATCGGGCAGGTCCACGGGCGCCATTTTCATCTTGGCGAACTGGGCCTTGATCGCGGCCGGCGTCTCGCCGCGCTGCAGGGGCTTGACCAGGACATTGAATGACCCGAAGTCGCCGACGACATAGGTGCAGTCGGCCCCGGCCAGCGGGTTGGACTGGACTTTCGGGGTCCCGGGCTTCACCGGCTTGCCGACCACGGCCTGGATCTCGGCCGGGGTGAGCAGCGAGCAGGGATCGAACGGCTTGTCGGCGGCGCTTGCGGTCATGGCGCAGAACGCCGGCGCAAGCATGATCAACACGAACAGGACGCGATAAGACCTAGCCATTGGCTACCTCCAGATTTGCATTGGCGGCCGGGACGGCGGGAGCGCCCGCGCCGCAAGAGCGCATGATAGCAAAATTCCACCCGGCTGACAAACAGCAGGCAGCCCAAGAGAAAGAAAGAGCCGGGGCGCCGGCCGCTCCGAGCCAGGCGCAGAAAAGATGAACCGGGCAGGCCCGGGCAGCGTATTACTGAAATGAGCGTGTTCCGGATCGGTTTTTATCTATCTAGCCTAGAGGTGCAACGATGAAGAAAAACAGTCAATTCACTGATCGCGGGAGCCGGGGCCTGGACCGTCGCGGTTTCCTGGCCGCGGCCGGCACCGCCCTGGCGGCGGGCCTGCTGCCCGGTAGGGCGTTCGCCCAGGAGCCCTCCCAGAAACCCGCCCCGCCCGCGCGTCCCGACCCGCTGGGCATCCGCAGCAACGTGCATGCCGCGCTGTGCCAGCCCAAAAAATCCTGGTCGATGCCGGGGCCCTTCCCGGGCATTGTCGCCGAGGTGCACCTGCCCGGCGCGCTGCAGGGCGGGCAGCCGGCGCCCGGCGCAGCCAAGCGCATGCTGGCGGCGGCCATGCGCTCACTCACCGGGGAGAAGGATGCCCGGGACGCCTGGAGGCGCTTCGTCACGCCCGGCGAACGGATCGGCATCAAGTTCAACCCGGTGGGACACAAGGTCAGCGGCGTGACCTGGGACGTCATCGGCGCCGTGGTCGATGGACTGGAGAGCGCCGGCATCCCGCGCCGGGACATGCTGGTCTGGCACCGCTTCAACGACGAGCACGCCCAGACGTACAAGCCCGAGCTGGCCCATCCCGGCGTGGAAGCCTACCTGCTGAACTGGTTCATCGTCAAGGACGGCAAGAACACGCCGGGCGGCTTCGAGCGCTGGGACGAAAGTGTTTTTTACGAAGCCGACGTTTCGCTCCCGGACGAGCAGAACTATCTTGAGGAGATGTTCCATGGCGGGACGAAAAGCTATTTCCCGCGCATCCTCACCCACGGCGGCAAGGACGGCGGCGTGGACAAGGTGATCAACATCCCGTGCTTCAAGCACCATGGCGGCCCTTTCATCACCATGGCCCTGAAAAACCTGGCGTTCGGGGTGACCACCAACTGCCCGCGCGGCCATTTCTTCATCGAGCGCTACATCTCCGAAGTGTGCGCGTTCCCGCCCGTGCGCGACAAGGTGGTGCTGAACATCATGGACGGCTTGCGCGGCCAATATGACCGGGGCCCGGTCCCGGCGCCGCAGTTCGTCTGGCCCCTGGAGCGGCTCTATGCGGCCAGCGACCCGGTGGCCATGGACAGCGTCGGCTTCGAAGTGCTGCTGGCCAAGCAGATCGAGGCGGGCCGGCTGCCGGCCGCCAGGGCGGAGGAGGTCAGGAAAAAGCATTACGGCCTGGCCGTGGCGGAAAACCTGGGCTTGGGCGTCCATGCGTCGCGGCCCATCGAGACCCGGACGGTCGTCCTGGGCTGACGGGCGCGGGACCGTGCTCATGTCTTTCCGGACCGTGTGGCTGATCCTCCTGGCGCTGGCCGCCGGCGGCGATCCGCTCTACAGGCTGCTGCCTGCCGACGGGACGCCGCCGGGATGGCTGCGCAGCGGCCAGGAGCGCCTGTTCGTCGGCGCCGCACTCTACCGGCACATCAACGGCGGGGCGGAGATGTACCACCAGCATGGCTTCGACCGCCTGGCGGTGCAGGACTACACCAATGGCGGCCACGAGGTGCGGGTCGAGATCTACCGCATGAACGGCGTGGCCGGGGCGCTGGCGGTGTTCGCCGAGATGACCGCCGGGATGAGCGTGGAAAATCGCTACGGCACGTCCTGCGTGCTGGACGATTACCAGGTCCTGTTCCTGAGGGGCGATTCCCTGGTCTCGCTGACCACGTATGAGAAAAGCGCCGCAGCGACGGAAGCCATGGCGGCCCTGGCCGCCGAGATCGACGCGGCGCTGGCCGGGCTTGCCCGGTAAAACGTCGGCGATTTCAGGGGATAGAATTTACTACAATCACCGGGCGCAAAGAGGAAAGATAATTCTTCCTGGTCACGCGTCACTCGTTGCGCGTCACGTATTTTCTCGCTGGCTTATTTCTCCTGCAGAGCCTTCTCGATGGCCGCGATCACGGCCGGGTCGTCGGGGACCGTTCGCGGCTCGAAGCGGGCGATCACCTCGCCTTTGCGGTCGACCAGGAACTTGGTGAAATTCCAGGCGATCTTGCCTGCAAAACGCGGGTTGGTCTCCTTTTCGACCAGGAACTTGTAGAGGGGATGGATGCCCTTGCCGCGCACCGAGATCTTGGCGAACATGGGGAAGCTCACCCCGTAGTTGATGAGGCAGAATTCCTTGATCTCCGCGTTCGTCCCCGGCTCCTGGCCCAGGAAATCATTGGCCGGGAAGCCGAGGATGACCAGGCCCTGGTCGCGGTAGCGCTTGTAGACCTCCTCCAACGCCTTGTATTGGGGTGTCAGGCCGCACTTGCTGGCGGTGTTGACCAGCAGCAGCACCTTGCCCCGGTATTGGGCCAGGGCGGTCTCCCGGCCGCCGATGTCCTGCATGCTGAAATCGAGAACGCCCCTGGCCGGCGCGCCGGCGGCGACCGCAATGCCTGCCGCCAGGGTCGCGATCGAAATAATGATGAATATATGGTGGCCCATCTTGCCCTCCTGCAATTTTATCACTTTGGCCTGAGGCTCTGATCTTTTACCGCCAAAGGCTCGGTTTTCGGCGGCGTCTTGGGAGCCGAGACCTTGCGCATGGCGGCGACCATGACTTTCAGATCCTCGCGGTTCTTGGCCAGCCACTCGGCGACGTCGAGCATCTTCTTCAGCCGCTCGGCGGGCTTGGCGGCATTGGGATTGGGCCCGGACCCGGCATACTTGACCGTCTTGCCGGATTGATTGAATTGGGACGCACGGAAGTTCAGCAACCAGGCGGCCAGCCGCGCGCTGTCCTCGTCAACGGCGAGGAAGAACGGCTTCTTCTCGCCGTGGCCGTCGCAGCTCAGCTCGGTGCCGATGCCCACCTGGTTCAGCCAGCGCACCAGTCCGGCCATGTGCGTGTCCATGATGGCCAGGTCGTCGGCCTGCCCCCCTTCGGCGCTGCCGTGAGTGCTGTCGACCGCCCGCAGCCAGTACGATTCCTCGACATAGGGCTCGTTGGGCAGGAAAACGCCGTTCTTCAGCGTGCCGAAATGGCCGGCGGCAAGCAGCTTCTGCAGGTATTTCCGGTTGGCCTCGGTCTCGTCGGCCAGGCTGATGCGGTTTTCGGCCTCCCTGGCCATGAAACCGCTGCGCAGCAGCGCCCGCAGCCAGGAGACGCGGGAAAGGAGGAGGCCGGACGGCAGCTCGAAGCGCCATACCTCCCAGAGGATGGACATGGCCGGCTCCAGGAACTGTCGTTCCCCGGCGTTCTTGTAGTTCTTGCCGCCGTGGAACAAGTTGCGGCGCGCCTGGGCGATCATGGAAAAGACGTGCGCCCAATCGGCGGGGATCTTTTCGCCGGCCTGTATGTGGCCGCGGCCGCAGGCCGGCGCGAAGGGGTTGGGAGCGTCGGCGTCGGCTTTTTCCATGGCTTTCGCGATATAGGCGCGGCGGTCCTGGGCCGGGTCCCAGTCGGCCAGCGCGGCCTTTTGCAGCCAGGCGGCCTGGAAAACCGGGGAAAGGGCCAGGAAGCGGTCGACCTTCTTGTGGAATTCCCTGTCGATCTTGTAGAGGTTGGCGAAGCGTTCGGCCAGCCTCAGGTCGCGGGCCAGGCCGTGGGCCAGGTACGTTTCTTCCTGGGCGCGCCTCAGGTCGGGCACGCCCTTGGCTGCCCAGGCCATGACCGCCGCCCAGAGGCAGACGAAGCGCTCGGCGGCCTTGTCGCCGTCGGCCTTGGCGAAGCGGCGCAGCCAGGAGCGGACGAAATCCCAGAGCTCCGCGTTCTCGGCGGGGCGGTTCAGCACCTGCAGCTCGCCGGCTTCGGCCGTCAGCGCTCCGCAATCGGTTTTTTCAGCCATGCGCTACCTCCAAGGAAATCGGTGAAATCATCATAGCATATTCAAGTTCGATGTTCGATGTTCGAGGTTCGATGTTGGAAGAGAATCCAAATCCCAAGCATCAAATTCCATACAAACTCCAAGCACCAATGACCCAATGACCCAATGACCAAAACAAAGAAAAGAAGCTGCAACGGCTCTCGTTTTGGACAAAGGAATTTGGAATTTATTTGTTATTAGGTGCTTGGAATTTGGTGCTTCATTTCCTATTTTATTTGATTTCTTCTTGCCGTACGCCAGGAACTTGATTCCTGCTATAATGGTTTTAATGAACTATTTCCTCTCCAACCTGTTCCGCGACAAGAGCATGTGGATCATGATCGGCCTGGCCGCTCTGGCCGGCATGATGATCATGGACCTGCTCACCTTCTTGCTGACGCCGCGGGCGGTATTCGGCCTGTGGACGGTCAAGATCACCATCGGCGCCGCGGTCGTCGGCAGTGTCTTTTACGGGATTGTCCTCGGCAAGC
>JALOLA010000100.1 GCA_025456205.1 Acidobacteriota bacterium
GAGCTGGCCGACTACTCGCCGATGAAGGGCATGATGGACATCCGCCCCTACGGCTACGAGGTCTGGGAGCTGCTGCGCGACCAGCTGGACCGCATGTTCAAGGAGACCGGCCACCGCAACGCCTATTTCCCCCTGTTCATCCCCGAGTCCTTCCTGCAGAAGGAGGCCGAGCACGTCGAGGGCTTCGCCCCCGAGGTGGCCTGGGTCACCTCCGGCGGCGGCGAGGCGCTCGAGGAGCGGCTGGCGGTGCGCCCGACCTCGGAGGCCATCATCTGCTCGATGTACGCCAAGTGGGTCAAGTCGTGGCGCGACCTGCCCCTGCTCTACAACCAGTGGGCCAACGTCGTGCGCTGGGAGAAGGTGACCCGCCTGTTCCTGCGCACCACCGAGTTCCTCTGGCAGGAGGGACATACGGTGCACGCCACCGCCGAGGAGGCCGAGGAGGAGACGCTGCGCATGCTGGGCATCTACCGCCGCCTGGCCGAGGAGTACCTGGCCATCCCGGTGGTCACCGGCCGCAAGAGCGACAGCGAGAAGTTCGCCGGCGCCGTGCGCACCTATGCCATCGAGATGCTGATGCCCGACGGCAAGGCGCTGCAGGCCGGCACCTCGCACAACCTGGGGCAGAACTTCGCCAAGGCCTTCAACATCCGCTACGAGAGCCGCGAGCAGAAGCTGGAGTACGCCTGGCAGACCTCCTGGTGGGCGCGCTGGTGATGACCCACGGCGACGATTCGGGCTTGATCCTGCCCCCGCGCGTGGCGCCGATCCAGGCCGTCATCGTCCCCATCTCGGCCGGCAACTGGAAGGAGACGGTCCTGCCGCAGGCGCAGCAGGTGTTCGCCGACCTGAAGACCGCCGGCATCCGCGTCTTTCTCGACGACCGCGACGCCTACACCCCGGGCTGGAAATACGCCGACTGGGAAATGCGCGGCGTGCCGGTGCGCGTCGAGATCGGGCCCAAGGACATCGAAAAACGGCAGGCGGTGCTGGTCAGCCGCCTGGACCGCAAGAAGATCTTCGTGCCCTGGGACAAGCTGGCCGAAGAACTCAAGCTTCTCCTCGAGAAGATCCAGTCCGAGATGTACCGCAAGGCCAAGGCCTTCCACGACGAGAACACCCGGCCGGCGCGGGCTTACCCCGAGCTCCTGGAGGCCATGGCCGGCAGCCGCGGGCTCATCCGCAGCGGCTGGTGCGGCGGCGCCGACTGCGAAACCAAGGTCAAGGCCGACACGTCGGCCACCATCCGCGTGATCCTGGACAAGCCGGAGCCTGCGGCCGAAACGTGCGTGGTCTGCGGCAAGGACGCCCTGCACACCGTGCTGTTCGCCAAGTCTTACTGATATGGAAGACCGCTTCGGCCAGCCCCGCCGCGACATGGTCGAGCGGCAGCTGCGGCAGCGCGGCATCCGCGACCAGGCCGTGCTGGCGGCCATGGGCAAAGTGCCGCGCGAGCTCTTTATCGAAGCGGGGCTGCGGGACAGCGCCTATGCCGACGGCCCGCTGCCCATCGGCTGTCGCCAGACCATCTCCCAGCCGTACATCGTGGCCTACATGACCGAGTTGCTCGAGCTGCAGGGCGGGGAATCGGTGTTGGAGATCGGCACCGGCTCGGGTTACCAGTCCGCCGTCCTGGCCGAGACCGCAGGTCGCGTTTACAGCGTTGAAGTGATCCCGGAGTTGAGCGCCGCTGCCGGGGATTTGCTGTCAACCCGGCTGGGCTACCGCAATATATTTTTCCGGGTCGGCCGCGGCCAGGAAGGCTGGCCCGAGTTCGCCCCCTTCCACCGCATCCTGCTGACCGCCGCGCCCGCGGCTTTCCCGGCGGGCCTCTTCGCCCAGCTCGGCGAGGGGGGCATCGTCGTGGCACCGGTCGGCGACGGGGAGCAGCGTCTCATCCGTTATCGCAAGCAGGGCGGCGTCATCCGCAGTGACGAGCTGATCGGGGTCGTCTTCGTCCCCCTGGTATGAAAAAAACGCTGCTTTTCCTCATGGCCCTGGCCCATTGCCGCTGCGCCGCCGCCGGCGGGGCGCCGGCGCGCTTCATGACCATCTTCGTCCAGGACAAGCCGTTCCGGGTCGAGATCGCCGATACGCCGGAAAAGCATGCCCTGGGGCTGATGCACCGCCGCCTGCTCAAGAGCGATTACGGCATGCTGTTCATCTTCGCCGACGAGGAGGTGCGCAGCTTCTGGATGAAGGACACCCTGATCCCGCTGGACATGATCTTCATCAACAGCGACCACCAGGTGGTCGACCTCGTTCATGAGGTCCCGCCCTGCCCTGGAGATCCCTGTCCCAGCTACACCTCGGCCTATCCGGCGCGCTTTGTGCTCGAAATCGCCGGCGGCACGGCAAAAAAGCTAAAATTGGTGCCCGGCGACAAAATTTTCATGACAATTGACTAATTTTTTTCACTGGTGATATAATTCGACCATGATTATCGAATGCCCGCAATGCAAGGCCAAGTACGAGATCCCCGAGGACAAGGTCAAGGGCAAAAGCAAGTTGAAGTGTTCCCGCTGCCAGACCGTGTTCGAGGTCATGGAATCGAAGGGGGATTCCTCCAGCAAGAAGGACACGGCCAAGATCATCCAGCAGAAGGTCGAGGATTCGCTGTGGATCAACGAGAACCTGAAGCTGCCCGATGACCGCAAGATATCGGTGGCCGTGATCAAGGGCGCCCGCGCCGGCTTCATCTACCACCTGAACAAGCCCTATGTCCTGATCGGCCGCGGCAAGGTCGACCTGATCATCCCCGACAAGGAAGTGTCCCGCAAGCACCTGGCCATCGAGGTGCGCAACGAAAAAATATTCCTGCGCGACCTGGGCTCCACCAACGGCACCTTCATCAACGACGACAAGGTCTCCATTACCGAGATCACCGACCAGACGGAATTCAAGATCGGCCAGACCACGCTGATGCTCATCACCACCTCGCAGGGCTACGAAAAGTAAATTGCTGCGTTCCGCCAGGCTGGTCATCCATTTCGCTTTTGCCGCGGCGGTCTTCTCCTTCTTCGTCCTCTGCCTCATCGGGCTGCTCAATCCCGGCGTCGCCATCGCCGCCAACGACCTGCTGCCCATGTACCTGAACCTGCTGAACTACTACGGACCCCTGTGGTTCGTCGCCATCGCCCTGGCCTTTTTCGTCGTGCAGTTCTTTGCCGAGCGCAAGTATCCCATCGGCTTCTTCAACCCGCCCACAGCGGTCTTTTTCCTCTCCTATACCATGCTGGCCGTCTCGGTGATCTTCTACGCCAACTACGACTATTACCACGATTTTTTCAGCGCCGCCGCCCGCAACCGCTTCATCAAGGTCCTGCTGCTCCATTTCGTGGTGCTCATCGTGGGCACGGTCTTCGTCATGGTGCGTTCGCAGCGCAAAAAATGGCTCCAGGTCCTGTTCCTGCTGCTGCTGCTGGCCGACGGACTGGCCGCCGCCGCACTGCTGCTGAGCTGGATGCCGCCGGCGCCGCAGGCGTTCCGCTACTCCGCCCCGACCATCGACCCGCCCCGCCAGGTCAACATCGTGATCATGGAGGGGCTCTCGCTGAATTACCTGCTCGGCGCCTCGCAGGAGCAGAAGCTGCTGAACCTCAACTGGATCCGCGACAACGGCGTGGTCGGGCGCCTGAAGACCCATCGACCCAACATGGACCTGTCGCTGCTCAACACCCTGCTGAGCGGGGAGCCGCCGGCCGCCGCCGCCACCCATTCCGCCTTCAAGTACCAGTTCCGCGACCTGCTCCTGGAGTTCGATATCTTTCCCAAGTTCATCTTTTTCCGCAACTCCTCCAAGCTCGACGTGACCCGCTTCTACAAGAAGTACGACGCCGCCCCCAGCGACCGCCTGCGCGGTCATTTCAAGCACAGCGGCTTCAGGACCTTCACCATGATCACCCCGCCGGCCTGGCCGCCGTTCGCCGTGCGCAACCTGAGAAAGAACAATACCTTCCTCCAGTTCTTCTCCGCCACGCTGGAGAACCCCGACCCCAAGCTGGACGTGCTGAAAAAGACGTTCTTCTACGACGACTTCGCCCGCAAGCAGATACCGGAGCTGAAGACGAGGGACTTCCGCTATTCGCTGGTGCAGCTCGACGGCCTGGCCAACATCAACGCCCATTATTACCATTACGCCCGGCCCGAGAACTTCGGCGACCTCATTGACGGCGATAAAAGCCAGAAGTACGGCTGGATCCTTGACAAGTACTATGAGTACTACGACTCGGTCATCGGCAAGATCATCGGCTCCATGGGCGACAACGAGCTGCTGGTGGTGCTGAATTTCCACGAGATCGTCCCCATGCCCGTATGGCGGCGCATCCTGGTCAACTACCTTGGCCGCCGCGACGTATTCGTCTACAAGCCGCTGAGCGCGCCGGGGGCATTCCTGATGTATGAAAAATCGGCCCTGAAAAAGAAGCAGTATCTGGAAAGCGTCCGCCTCACCGACCTGTTCCCCACCCTGCTCTATTACGCCGGCTTCCCCCTGTCCAAGGGCCTGCAGGGCGAAGTGGTGCGCGACATCTTCAGCGACGGTTTCCTGGCGGCCAATCCCGTCTATTTCGCCACCGACTGATCCTGCGTGCGGCCCATGGCGTCCACCGGGCCAGGGGCTTTGCCCGCCCCGCCATCCCGGTCCGTCCCGCCGGGGCGCCCCTTGTGCAAAGGCTAGTTTTTATCTATAATTCCCGGAGAAGCAAGGAGACAAGATGAAAATCCTGATCATCGGTTCCGGCGGTCGCGAGCACGCCCTGGTCTGGAAGATCTCCCAATCCAAGCGGGTGACCAAGATCTTCGCCGCCCCGGGCAACCCGGGAATGACGCAGCTGGCCGAGCTGATCGATATCAAGCCCACAAGCATCATCGAGCTGGCCGATTTCGCCCAGGAGGAGAAGATCGACCTGACGGTGGTCGGGCCGGAACAGCCCCTGGCGCTGGGGGTCGTCGACGAGTTCAACAACCGCAACCTGAAGATCTTCGGGCCCACCCAGAAGGCGGCCATGATCGAGACCTCCAAGTCGTTCGCCAAGGAGTTCATGCGCAAGAACAACATCCCCACCCCGGACTTCAAGGTGATCCGTTCCGCCGCCGAGGCGCTGGAGTACTTTCCCCGCGCCCAGTTCCCGCTGGTGATCAAGGCCGACGGCCTCGCCGCCGGCAAGGGCGTCTACATCTGCCGCAAAAAGGACGAGGCCGAGGAAGCCGTCAACGAGATCATGCTCGAGGGGAAATTCGGCAAGTCGGGGGACCAGGTGGTGATCGAGGAGTTCCTCAGCGGCCAGGAGATGACCTTCATGGCCGTCTGCGACGGCAAGCGCATCTTCCCCCTGGCCACCTCCATGGACTACAAGAAGGCGCTGGACGGCGACAAGGGGCCCAACACCGGCGGCATGGGCGCCATTTCCCCGGCGCCGATGGTCAGCAAGGACCTCTTCAACCAGAT
>JALOLA010000054.1 GCA_025456205.1 Acidobacteriota bacterium
CCAACAAGACCGCGCGACTGAAGCGGATCGCGGGTCGCTCCAGGACCATGAAGCCGGCCTGCTCCATGCGGGCGATGGCATCACGGAATTCGCCCCGGGACACGTGCCACGTGGGCTCCGCCAGCAGGACCTTGCCGCCCGGCTTGAGCAGGGAGCGGATCTCGGCAAGGAAACGATCCTGGTCCGGCACCTCGTGAAGCATGTAAAAGACCAGGATGAAGTCGCACATCTCCGCCAGGCCGATCCGGTCGGGCAGGCAGCGATGAAAGCGGACAAGGTTCGCCGCAGCCGTATTC
The DNA here is from genome assembly GCA_025456205.1 of Acidobacteriota bacterium. Lineage (GTDB taxonomy): Bacteria > Acidobacteriota > Aminicenantia > UBA2199 > UBA2199 > UBA2199. The sequence goes on from JALOLA010000054.1 coordinate 297, forward strand.
TGGATCTTCGCCCGCAACCTGGCGAGCATCCCCTCCTGCAGGTCGGCCGCGATCACTTTTCCTGTGCCGCCGGCCAGCCGGGCCATCTCCAGCGTGAAGAAGCCCGGGCCGCAGCCCAGGTCCAGAACGGTCATCCCTTCCCTGATGTACGGCCGCAGGATCTTCCCCGGATCCTGCAGCAGCCGGCGCAGGCCGAAATCCAGAATACCGGCCTTCTCCACCGGGCACAGACGATTTTTTTTATCTTGTGCCATTACGACTCCCCACATTTCATTTTTCTTTTCTCGTAGTCTTTCTGCACCAGCTGCCGGGAATTCGCCGAGCCGTGGGCGGGAAGGAACAGGCGGCATTTCGTGGCCAGCAGCTTGCCCCAGCTCCTGACCAGCGTGCCGGCGTCTTCGGCGTACGGCGGGAAAACCGACCCGGGGAAGATACCGAACATGGCGTCGCCCACCAGGGCGATCTCGTCGTCGACGATCACGCTCAGCGAGCCGGCCGTGTGGCCGGGAGTGTGCAGGGCATGGGCCTTGAACCCGAATTCGCCCAGGTCGAAGGAAGGATCGACCTGGATATCGGGCCGGCACGGCTCATAGCGGGCCCGCCGCGCAAAGTGCCTGCCCAGGACGGCGACCGCGAGGCGGGTCAGCGCGTTGGTGCCACGAACGATATTATTCTCGCCCCGGGCCAGGAAGGGCCCCTCGGCGATGTGCGCGATCACCCTGGCTTCATACTTGTCCTGCAACCGGGCCGCACAGCCGGCATGGTCATAATGGGCATGCGTCACGATCAGGGCGTCGAGGCGCTTGACACTCAATTGCCGCAGGCGCCTGTCCAGCGTTTTCCAGCGGCTGCCCGGGCTGGTGTCGACCAAGAGGTATTTCCCGCCATTGGCCACGAGGAAGACATTGCTCCTGCCGGCCAGTACCCGGATGATCCTAGTTCCGCGCTGCGTTTCCCATGCTTTCATCGCTGGTCCCACGCAAAACGGCCGTCCGGCTGAAACGGATCCGCGGCCCGGGTCCGATTTCCAGCCCGGCCCGTTTCGCAAGTTCGAGCGATCCCTGGAACTCGCCGCGGGAAACATGGAAGCCGGGCTCGGCCAGCAGCGCCCTGCCACCCGCTTTCAACAACCCCTTCAACTCGCGCAGGAAGCCCGCCGGGTCGGGCACTTCGTGGAGAACGTGGAACACCAGTATGAAATCGAACGCGCCCGCCAGGCCGATGGCATCGGCGCGGCAGGGATGAAACGTCACCTTGTCGGCGAGCCCGGCCCGCTCCAGCTTTGCCCGCGCCTTGACGAGCATGCCCTGCTGCAGGTCGACCGCGGTCACCCGCCCCGCGGCACCGACGCGCCGAGCCATTTCCAGGGTGAAAAAGCCCGGGCCGCAGCCGATGTCGAGGACGTCCATCCCCGCGCCCACAAAGGAGCTCAGGATGCGCTTCGGGCTTTCGTACAACCGGCGCAGCGGGTGGTCGAGCATCCCGGCTTCCTCCACCGGACAGACGCGGTGCTTTTTTTTTGTGTCCATTTCAATCGCCTCCTGCGCCCTCACCAATGAATCCCCGGCCCAGGCCGATGAACCACAACGACCAGCCGATATGGAAAAAGCGCTGCTTCAGGCCCGGCCAGGCGCCCAGCACCTCGGGCATGAAGGCGAGGAAGCCAAGCAGCATGACCGCCAGGCTCACGATCGCCCAGAGCCGCAAATTCGCGGGCGCTTTTTCTCCTCGCCACAGAATGAGCGCCGCCAGCGGCGAGAGGAACAGCGCGATCGACGGCATGCCCGCCCACAGGTGCTGGCGCAGCGGCAGCGGGAACAGCGCCGCTCCGGCCAGTGAAATTGAGAACGTCAGGATGATCCACGCCGGAATCATGCTGATTTTTCTCATTTTGCATTCTTGACACAACCCGATCACGAATAGAACACTTAGGATTGCGCAGGTGAGCAGCCCGGCCGTGAACATGTATTGCGTCCCGGTCCCCATGGCGCCCAGCTCGCTCACCAGCCGCGTCAGGTGGTTGTAATCCCCCATTACGTAGCCGCACACGGTCAGCGTGCCCCAAAAGATCACGGGGATCACGCTGCCTATCCCCATCATATGCTTTGTTTTCATCTTCGCCTCACTTTTTCCCTCACGCCGGCTGACATCAAGATCGCATGGCAGGGATGATTCTCCTCTAACGAAAATACTTGATCCCGGAGGCGAATATCTTCTGGTCCATGTCGCCGGGGACGTTCTGCAGCACGTGCTTGCCGGTGCGGTCGCTGTGGCCCATCTTGCCCAGGATGCGGCCGTCGGGGCTGGTGATGCCCTCGATGGCCAGCATGGAGCCGTTGGGGTTGAAGAAGGAATCAGAAGTCGGGCGACCTTCAAAGTCGATATACTGCGTGGTCACCTGCCCGAGGGCGAACAGCAGCTCGAGGGTCGCCGCCGGGGCCACGAAGCGCCCCTCGGCGTGGGCCACGGGCACGGTATGGATGTCGCCGGCCCGGCAGAGGCTGAACCAGGGCGATAGGGTCGAGACCACCTTGGTGCGCACGGGACGCGATACCAGGCGGTTGATGAGGTTGCAGGTAAGGGTCGGCGAGTCGGGGGTCAGGTCGCGGATCTCGCCGTGGGGCAGCAGCCCCAGCTTGACCAGCGCCTGGAAGCCGTTGCAGATGCCGAGGACCAGGCCGTCCTTCTTTTCGAGCAGCTCATGGACGGCGTCACGCAGGCGCGGGTGGCGGAAGACGGCGGCGATGAACTTGCCCGAGCCGTCGGGCTCGTCGCCGAGGCTGAAGCCGCCGGGGATGGCCAGGATCTGCGCGCGCCGGATCCGGACGGCCAGCTCGGCGCCGGACGCCGCGATGGCGGCGGCGGTCAGGTTGCGGAAAACGAAGGTCTCCGCCCTGCCCCCGGCCTTTTCAAAAGCCCGCGCCACGTCATATTCGTTGTTGGTGCCGGGAAAGACCGTGACCAGTGCGCGCGGCCGGGCCACCGGCCGCAGCTGCCGCGGTCGCGGCCGCTCCTGGAACAGGGGGCGCTCATAACCGGGATCGCCGGTCGGAGGAACTTTCTCCACCCGGGCGGGGAAGATGTCCGCCAGCGGCTTTTCCCAGAACTCCTGCAGCCCGGCGACGTCGAGGTCCAGGCTGTTGACCCGGATCACGGCTTCGGCGGTCGTGCGACCCAGGACACGATGGTCCGTCCCGGCGAACAGTTTCGCCACATCCTCGCCCTGCGGGACTTCCAGCAGCAGCGAGCCGATGGCCGGGGCCAGCAGCTCCAGCGGGTCCATCCTGTCGCTGAAGGCCATGCCCAGGCGGTTGCCGAAGCACATCTTGCTGATCGCCTCGGCCAGTCCGCCGCGGTGCAGCGACTGCGCGGCCAGGAGCCTGCCCTTGCCGGCCAGTTCGTGCACCCGCTGGCAGTTCCTTTTCAGGGCCTCGAGATCGGGCATCTCCCTGGCGTCGCGCCCGAGGGGCAGCAGCACCACCCGGCTCCCGGCGCGCTTGAATTCCGGGGAGAGCACGCGGCGCACGTCGACGACGGCCACGGCGAAGGCTACCAGCGTCGGCGGCACGTCCAGGCTGCGGAAGGAGCCCGACATGCTGTCCTTGCCGCCGATGGCCGGGATGCCCAACTGCTGCTGGGCGGTGAAGGCCCCGAGCAGGGCGGCGAACGGCAGCCCCCAGCGGCGCGGGTCGCGGCCGGGCTTGGGGAAATACTCCTGCAGGCTCAGGCGCACCCGGCGCAGGTCGCCGCCGCAGGCCGCCACGCGGGCCACGGCCTCGACGATGGCGTAGACGCCACCCAGGAAGGGATGCCAGGCGGAGAGCTCGGGCTGGAAGCCGAAGGCCATGACCGTGCCGCTGCGGGTCTCGCCGGCGAGCACGGGCAGCTTGGCGACCATGCCCTCGACGGGGGTGGCCAGGAACTTGCCGCCGAACGGGTAGAGGACGGTGGCCGCGCCGATGGAGCTGTCGAAGCGCTCGCCCAGGCCCTTTTGCGAGCAGGCGTCCAGGGAGGCCAGCATGCCCGTCCAGGCGGCCCGCAGGTCGGGCAGCTGCTCCGCCGCCAGCGGCGCTTTGAAAAAGTCGCGGTTGGGGTCGGGGGCGGCGATCTCGACCTGGGCACGCTTGCGGGCGCCGTGGCTGTCGAGAAAATCACGGCTGAGGTCGACGATGGTCCTGCCGCGCCAGCGCATCTTCAGCCGCGGCCGGGCGCTGACGCGGGCGATGACGGTGGCTTCCAGGTTCTCGGCGGCGGCCAGCGCCTGGAAGCGCCGCGCCTGCGCGGCCGCCACCACCACGGCCATGCGCTCCTGCGATTCGGACAGGGCGAGCTCGGTGCCGTCAAGCCCGTCGTATTTCTTGGGCACGCGGTCGAGGTCGATCTCGAGGCCGGGCGCCAGTTCCCCGACCGCCACGGCCACGCCGCCGGCGCCGAAATCATTGCAGCGCTTGATCAGCCGGCTGGCGCGCCGGTCGCGGAACAACCGCTGCAGCTTTCTCTCGGTGGGCGGATTGCCCTTCTGCACCTCCGCCCCGCAGCTCAGCAGCGAGTTCTCGCTGTGGGCCTTGGAGGAGCCGGTGGCGCCGCCGATGCCGTCGCGCCCGGTGCGCCCGCCCACCAGCAGCACCACATCGCCGGCCACGGGGGCCCGGCGCGCGACATTGGCGCGGGGAGCGGCGCCGATCACGGCCCCGATCTCCAGGCGCTTGGCCACGTAGCCGGGATGGTAGAACTCGCTCACCTGCCCGGTGGCCAGCCCCACCTGGTTGCCGTAGGAGCTGTAGCCGTGGGCGGCTTCGCTGGTGATCTTGCGCTGGGGGAGCTTGCCGGGCAGGGTGGCGGCCACGCTCTGGCGGGGATCGCCGCTGCCGGTCACGCGCATGGCCTGGTAGACGTAGGCGCGCCCCGACAGGGGGTCGCGGATGGCGCCGCCCAGGCAGGTGGCCGCGCCGCCGAAGGGCTCGATCTCGGTCGGGTGGTTGTGCGTCTCGTTCTTGAACAGGACCAGCCACTCTTCCCTGCGGCCGTCGACGTCCACCTCCGCCTTCACGGTGCAGGCGTTGATCTCCTCGGAAAAATCAACGTCACCCAGGCAGCCCCTGGTGCGCAGCTCCTTCATGGCCAGCAGGGCCAGGTCCATCAGGCAGACCTCGGCCGGGGATGCCCCGTACAGCCGTTCCCGGGTCTCCAGGTAGTTCTCATAGGCCCGGCGCACCGGTTCGTTCCAGTGGCCCGGGGCGATGGCCACTCGCTCGATGGTCGTCAGGAACGTGGTGTGGCGGCAGTGGTCCGACCAGTAGGTGTCGAGCAGGCGGATCTCGGTCAGGGTCGGGTCGCGCCGCTCGCGGTCGCGGAAATACCCCTGGCAATAGCGCAGGTCGGCGGCATCCATGGCCAGCCCAAGCTCGCCGCCCAGGTGCTCCAGCTCCGCCGCCGGACGCGAGATGAAGCCGCGCAGGGTCGGCACCGCGGCGGGCCGGGCGGCGCGCAGTCCCAGGCGCCGCGGCTTGGCCATGCCGGCTTCGCGCGAATCCACCGGGTTGATGCAGTAGCGCTTGATGCGGTTGAGGTCGGCGGCGGCAAGCTCGCCGCGCAGGACCAGGACGCGGGCGGCGGTCACTTCGGGCCGGCTCCCGGGAAAGAGCAGCTGCAGGCACTGCACGGCGGAATCGGCCCGCTGGTCGTATTGCCCGGGCAGGTACTCGATCGCGAAGGCGGTCTCGCCCGTTCCCAGGGGCGGCTTCTCCTCGTGGGTCTCGTCGACCGGCGGCTCGCCGAACACGGCATGCCGCGCCCGCTGCCACTCCCCGGCAGTGAGGCCGCAGACGTCGTAGCGGTTGAGCAGGCGCAGGCCGTCCAGGGCGATGACGCCCAGGTTGTCGCGCAGGTCGGCCAGCATGGCCTGCGCCTCGCCGTCGAAGCCGGCCTTTTTCTCCACGAACACCCTGCGGATCACCGCCATGTTCCAGCTCCTTCGCCGTTCACGCTACGGGCCATGCTCACGCTCGCGTCGCCCGGCCCAGGTCTTTCTGCAGGGCGGCCAGGGCGTCGCCCCAGGCCGTGCCGCCGGCCTGCGCGCGCAGGGCGGCGATATCGGGCTCCAGCTGCGGGAAGAACTGCGGGAAGCGCTTCAGGTACTCGTGCAGGGCGGCGACCAGCCCGGTGATCCTGGCTGCGGCGACGCTGCCCGCCGCGCGCAGCAGCAGGCGGCTGTGCTCGCGAAAATACTCGGCCACGAAAAAATACACCGCCTCGTCGCCGCGGAAGCACAGGATCTCGAAGGACCCCTCCCCCACCAGCTGGTCGCCGTGGTGCAGGTAGGCGATGAAGGTCCTGGCGTCGGCCGGGCTGAGGATCTTCTTGAAGACCTTCAGCGTGATCTGGAACAGGTCGCGGTTCTTGTTGCCGAGGAGGAAGCGCGGCAGCATGTTCAGGAAGGGGTTGTTCTCCTTGATGCGGCCGATGGCGCGGGTGAGGGTCTCCTGCAGCTGCGGCTTGCGGCTTTTTTTCAGGGCAGCCTGGAGGATGTCCAGGGCGCGGCGATCGTTGTACTTGGCGACGCTGATGATGGCTTCCTCGCGCAGCAGGTCGTCCTCGCCCATGTCGATGACCTTCTGCAGCGGCAGCAGGAAGGCGTCGCTGCCGATGTAGCCGGCCATGCGCACCAGGTTCATGCGCGTGGCGACGCTGACGTAGCTGCCGGTGATGTAGTGGACGATGGCGTTCTCGGTGTCGCGGCCGCCCTTGCGTACCAGCTCCTCCAGGCGCAGGCGGAAGGCCATGCCGCCGCTGTCGCCGGAGCTGCGTACCAGGTCGTCGATCTGTCCCAGGACCGAATCGATCGTCGCCAGGGCCATGATGGGAGCTATTTCTGCCGCGCGAAGCGCCTGAAGATATCCCGCGTGCCGGCCAGCAGGGCCTTGAGGGAGAACGCCTGCTCGAGCTCGGCAGCGGAACAGACGGCGACGATGGCCGGGTCGGCCAGCACCAGCTCGCGGAAGCTGCGCTTCTCCAGCCAGGACTTCATGGCCTGCGCCTGCACCAGCTCGTAGGCCCGCTGGCGGGCAACGCCCTTGTTGACCAGCAGCGTCAGCACCTTCTGGGAGAAGTAGACCCCCTGGGTGAGGTCCAGGTTGCGGCGGATATTGCCCGGGTAGACGATCAGGTTCTTCAGCACGTCGGCCATGTCATCGAGCATGAAGACGGCCAGGTGGAACGAATCGGGGAAGATGACGCGCTCGGCCGAGGAATGGGAGATGTCGCGCTCGTGCCAGAGGACGTTGTTCTCCAGCGCCACGGCGGCATGGCCGCGCAGGATGCGCGCCAGCCCGGAAACGCGCTCGCAGCGCACGGGGTTGCGCTTGTGCGGCATGGAGGAGGAACCTTTCTGGCCGCGGGTGAAGGGCTCCTCGACCTCGAGGACCTCGGTGCGCTGCAGGTGGCGGATCTCGACGGCGATCTTCTCCAGGGTGGTGCCCAGCAGCGCCAGCGCCGTGATGACCTCGGCGTGGCGGTCGCGCTGGATGACCTGCGAGGTGACGCGGCAGGCCTTCAGCCCCAGGCGGCGCAGCGCTTTTTTCTCGGCGGCGGCCGGGAAATGGATGTAGGTGCCCACCGAGCCCGAGATCTTGCCCACCGCCATCGTTTCCGCGGCGCGCAGCAGGCGCTGGCGGTTGCGCGCCATCTCCTCGTGCCAGAGGAGGAACTTGCAGCCGAAGGCGATGGGTTCGGCATGGATGCCGTGGGTGCGGCCGATGGCCGGCAGGTCGCGATAGGCGAAGGCTTTGGCGAGCAGCACCTTCTCCAGCCCGCGGCAGCCGGCCAGGACCACGGCCAGCGACTCGCGGATGAGCAGCGACAGGGCCGTGTCCACCACGTCGTAGGAGGTGATGCCCTTGTGCAGGTAGGCCGAGTCGGGACCGATCGCCTCCTCCACCGAGGTCAGGAAAGCGATGACGTCATGCTTGACCTTTTTTTCGATCTCGCGGATGCGGCCGCAGTCGAAGGCGGCGCGCCTGCGGATGTTCTTCAGGCTGGCGGCCGGTACCTGGCCCATCTCGGCCCAGGCCTCGGTGACGGCCAGCTCGACGTCCAGCCACTTGCGGTATCTGTTCTCCTCGCTCCAGATGCGGGCGATCGGCGCCGCTTCGTACCTGTCGATCACGTGGGTCTCCTTGAGAGCCGATTATAGCAATATTCCCGGCGCTTGTATACCGCGGCGGCCGCTCAGAAACGCAGGGAAAGGCAGCTCAGGCCGCCGTCCAGCTTGCGGAATTCCGACACGTCGACGGGCATGGTTTCACAGCCCGCCTTCTCGATGGCGGCGCGGGTCAGCGGGAACCCGGCGGGGACCAGCACGCGGCCGTTGAGCCACAGCGAATTGGCGGCATAGCTCTCGCCGGCGGGCACCGGGATCTGCGAAAAAGAAGAGAGCAGCGGCAGGCCCAGGAATTCCCCCGCAGCCAGCAGGCGGTTGTCCTCAAGGTAAGAGATGCCTGTCTTGAGGTGCAGGACCTCGCGCAGGGGGACCAGCACCGCCTCGTAGCCGTGGCGCCGGAGAATGCCGGCAAACTGCCCTGCCCCGGACGGGTTGGTCCGTTCCGACAGGCCGATGAAGAAGCGGTCGCCGGCGCGCATGACGTCGCCGCCCTCCAGCGTCCCCGGGGGCAGGATCGCCTCCGTCGCGGGGAAAAATTCCTCCAGGGCCGCGGCCACCGCCAGTTCCTCGCCCCTGCGGCTGGGGGCGCCGGGGCGGGTCGTGACGGCCATCGTTTCGCTGAGCACCGCCGTGTCCTCGACGAAGACCGAGTCTGGGTACCGCTCATCGGCCGCCAGCACGGTGACCTCCAGGCCGCATGCGCGCAACGCATCGATATAAGCGGCGTGCTGCTCCAGGGCGCGGCCAACGTCGGGTCTGCCCGATCCGGCGGCGGAGAGGCCGTGGACCAGGTTGCGGCAAGGCGTTCTTACCAGGGCTTTCCTGAACATCGGCATGAGTGCTCCTTGCGCCGGCGGACAATGAGGCGCCTGCGTTTTTCTAGCATGCTTGCCCGTTAAAATCAACCCGCGACCGGCGCCGGGAACGCGGCGGCGGAATTTTTCGCCCGAGCGGTTGACAGGCCGGGCATCTTGTTGTACACTGCCCCCGACAGCCATGTGCCAAAATGAACTCATCGCGCACTGCATGATAATGCCCGGCCCGGGCCTGTCGCTCCTGTCCTAAGGGCGACGGTTCGGGACACTCCAACTTCCACCATTTCAAAAACATCCAAGAATGGAGGCTTATCATGTCCAAGACTGTCGAGGAAATCAATCGCAAGATCCTGAATAAGACCGTGCGCGTGGTCACGGCCGACCGCATGGCTGAGATCGTCGGGGAGCTGGGTCCGGAGCGTGCCGCCGCCGAGGTCGACGTGGTCACCACCGGCACCTTCGGCGCCATGTGCTCGTCGGGGGCCTGGCTGAATTTCGGCCACTCCGACCCGCCGATCAAGATGACGCGCGTCTGGCTCAATGACGTCGAGGCCTATGCCGGGGTGGCGGCCGTTGACGCCTACCTGGGCGCCACCCAGGGCTCGGAGACCCTGGGTTCGGCCTACGGCGGCGCCCACGTCATCGAGGACCTGCTGCTGGGAAAACCGGTGGTGCTGCGCGCCGTTTCCACCGGCACGGACTGCTACCCGCGCAAGGAGATCGTCAGCGAGGTCACCCTCGCCGGCCTCAACCAGGCGCTGCTGAGCAACCCGCGCAACGCCTACCAGAAATACAACGCGGCGGCGAATTCCGGGGATCGCGTCCTGCGCACCTACATGGGCAAGCTGCTGCCGGGCTGCGGCAACGTCACCTTCTCCGGCTCCGGCGGGCTGTCGCCGCTGGCCAACGATCCCGAGCTGAGGACCATCGGCATCGGCTCGCGCATCTTCCTGGGCGGGGGCATCGGCTACGTCACCGGCCCCGGCACGCAGCACTCCCCGGAGAACGGCTTCGCCACCCTGATGGTGCAGGGCGACCTGAAGGCCATGACGCCGGAATTCCTGCGGGCGGCCCATTTCCATGGCTACGGCGCGACGCTCTACGTCGGCATCGGCATCCCCATCCCGGTGCTCGATGCCGGCATCGCCCTCAGGACGGCCGTCCGCGACCGGGACATCGATACCGACATCATCGACTATGCCGTGCCGGCCAATCGCCGGCCGGCGCTGGGGCGCTGCAGTTACGAGCAGCTAAAGTCCGGCTCGGTGTGCATCAACGGCCGCCTCGTCCCCAGCTCGCCCCTGTCCAGCTATCGCGAAGCGGGCCGGGTGGCCCGCACGTTGCAGGCGTGGATCGAGGACGGGAGTTTTCTCCTGAGCATGCCGGCGGCGCCCATCGGCGGCCCGGGAGCGGCCCGGCCGCTGGTCATACAGCCGCCGCCGCAACGGCCCCCCCTGTTCTACCGGCGCGAGCAGGAAACGCTGCCCCGCCCCGCGGGCGCCCGCATGGCCTGGAACGCGGAGCGCTGCTTCTCCTGCGGCCAATGCCTGGGCATCTGTCCCGTCGGGGTCTTCCGCCGCGACGCCGGCTGGCAGGTGACTGCGGCCAGAGAGGATTGCACGGGCTGCGGCCAATGCGCCCAGGTATGCCCGGTCGGGGCGATCGCGGGAGGGGACCATGGCTGAACTCATCCGGCAGCGCCAGATCCGCATCAAGGAAACCTGCGCCATCGTGACCGCTGAGGAGCGCTTCCTGGAGCTGGCCGAGCGGACGATCGCCGCGGCCCGGTCCGATGTCGAAGCGGCCATCGCCGCCCAGCCGCGCTTTCTCACATCCCTGGAACCTCTGCCCATCGACATGGCGGCCCCGCCGCTGGCGCGGCGCATGGCGGCGGCCGCCGCCCTCGCCGGCGTCGGCCCCATGGCGGCCGTGGCCGGGGCCATCGCCCAGGCCACGGTGGAGGCGCTGGTCGCGGCCGGCGCCCGCCACGTCATTGTGGACAACGGCGGCGACCTGGTCATGCGCATCGACCGTCCCGTGCAGGTCGGGATATTCACGGGACCGGCCCGCGTCCGCGGCATCGCCCTGCGCTGCGAGCCGCGGCCCGGCATCTTCGCCGTCTGCACTTCATCGGGGACGGTGGGCCATTCGCTCTCCTTCGGCCGCGCCGACGCGGCCACCGTCGTCGCCGCCAGCGGCTGCCTGGCCGACGCCACGGCCACGGCGCTGGGCAACCGCGTCAGGGAAGCGAGCGGGCCGGCGGTCGAGCAGGCCATCCGCGACACCCTGGCGGACGGCATCGAGGGGCTGCTGGTCGTGGCCGGCGACCAACTGGGCGTGGGCGGCACGCTGCCGCCGCTCGTGCGCGCGGCCGTGGACCCGCAGCGCATCAGCCGGGGATAGGAGACACCCATGAAAAAGATCAAGGTCGCCGTATTGGGCTGCACCGGGCTGGTCGGCGGGCAATTCGTCCGCCTGCTCGATGACCATCCCTATTTTGAATTGTCCTGCCTCACCGCCTCCGCCGGCTCGGCCGGTAAGCGCTTCGGCGAGACCCTGGACCACAGGGCCGCGGCCGGCATGAGTGCCGCCACCCGGGGGCTGGCGGTGGGCGCGACGACGGTCGAAGCCGTGCTGGGCAGCGGAGCGCGCATCGTGTTCTCGGCCCTGCCCGGCAGCATCGCCGGCGAACTGGAGGCGGAACTGCGCCGGCGCGGAGCGTTCGTCTTCTCCAATGCCGGCGCGCATCGCATGGACCCCGCCGTGCCGCTGCTCATCCCGGAAGCGAACCCCGGGCACCTGGAACTGGCGCGGGCGCAGCTGCGGGAATTCCCGGGCTTCATCGTCACCAATCCCAACTGCGTGGTGGCGGGGCTGGCGCTGGCGCTGAAGCCGCTCACGGCGCTGGCGCTGCAAGCGGTGACCGTCACCACCTTCCAGGCCGTCTCCGGCGGCGGCCGGCGAGGCGTCGCCGCCTGGGACATCATGGGCAACGTCGTCCCCTTCATCGCCCATGAGGAGGAGAAGATCGGGCGCGAGACAAAAAAGATCCTGGGCACCCTGGAGCAGGGGCAGGTCCACGGCCATGACCTGGAAATTTACCCCTCCTGCAGCCGCGTCGCGGTCAGGGACGGGCACCTGCAGAGCGTCAGCGTTGAGTTCGCCCGGCCGGTCGGCCTCCCGGAGATCAGAGAAACGCTGGCCGGTTTTGCGGCCGCGCCGCAGCAGATGTCCCTGCCCACGGCGCCACTCCGACCGCTGATCGTTCATCAGGGGAGCGATCGGCCGCAGCCAGCGCTCGACGCCGACGCCGGCGAACCGGCGCGGGCCCGGGGCATGGCCGTGACCGTGGGCCGCTTTCGCCAGCAGGGAACGCGCTGCAGCTTTTTTTTGCTGGTGCACAATACGGTGCGCGGCGCGGCCGGCGGCTCGGTGCTCAACGCCGAGCTGGCCGTAAGATCGGGGCTGATCACCGGGAGGGAAGCATGATCCGGGTGATGAAATTCGGCGGCGGCTGCCTGCGCGACGGCCGGTCCATCGCCCAGGCCTGCGCCATCATCGCCGCGCAAAAAAAAGCGGTGGTCGTGGTCTCGGCCGTCTCCGGCGTGACCGAACTGCTCCTCGGTGCCATCGTACAGGCGAAGCGCCACGAGAAGAATATCCCGCCCATCCTGGCCGCGCTGGCTGCGAAGCACTTCGGTGTCATCGCCGAGCTGTGCCCGAACGGTCCGGTGAAAAGGCGGCTGCAGGCGGCGATCGCCTCCCAGATCTCCCAGGTGGAGCGCCTGCTCACCGGCATCGCCTGCCATCGCGACCTGACGCCCGCGGTTCGTGCCCGCTTGCTGAGCCACGGCGAACGACTGGCCGCCCGCCTTTTGGCCGGCGTCATGGAGAGCCTGGAAACGGAATCGGCGGCCATGGACGCCCACCGGGCGGGGATCTGCACCGACGACAACTGCGAAAACGCCAGCATCGACCGCGAGCGCACGCGAAAGGCCATGCGCGCCAAGGTCGCTCCCCTGCTGCGCCGCGACATCGTACCGGTCATTCCCGGCTTTTTCGGCCGCGGGCCCGGCGGCGGCATCACCCTGCTGGGTCGCAACGGCTCCGACTACAGCGCCGCCGCCGTGGCCTATGCCCTGGGCGCCGAGCGCCTGGAGGTGTGGAAGGACGTCGACGGCTTCATGAGCGCCGACCCGTCGCGGGTGCCGACGGCGCGCCGCCTGGAGCGACTCTCGTTCGCCGAGGCGGCCGAGCTCTCCTACTTCGGCGCCAAGATCCTCCACCCGCGCACGGTGGAGCCGCTGGCCGGAACGAAGATCCGCGTCTTCGTGCGCAACATGAAGGACCCCGCAGGTGCCGGCAGCGAGATCGTCGCCGCCCCGCCATCCCGGGGCCCGGAAGTGGCGGGGATTGCCGCCAACACCCGCCTGGCCATTATCCGCGTCCACGGCGCCGGCATCGGTTCCCGGCCGGGATTGCTGGCCAACGTCAGCTCGCTGCTGGCGGCCGGGGGCATCAACATCCACTCGGTGCTCACCTCGCAGACCTGCATCAACCTGCTGCTCGACCCCGCCGATGCCCGCCGCGGCCTGATAAAAGTGAAGGCCGCGGCGAACGGCGTCATCAGGAAGGTCGAGCTCGAAGAGCGCCTGGCGCTGGTCGGCGTGGTGGGCGAGCGCATCATGGAGAAAGAGGGGATCTACGCCCGCATCTTCAGCGCCGTGGCCAGGGAAAAGATCAACGTCGAGATGGCCGCCGCCGGCGCCTCGCCCGTGGCCTGCTATTTCCTGGTCCGCTGCACCGACCTGGACCGCGCCGTGCGCGCCGTCCATGACGAGTTCTTTCCCTGATTTTGATATTCGTGACGCGAGTGCCTTTGTTTGGGTCATTTGAATTTGGGATTTGTTATTTATTTGGAATTTGGTGCTTGGTATTTGGAATTTAAGTCTTAATACTGCCTTTTTCTGACCGTCAGCCGTTCACCGTCTGCCGTCAACCGAGTTCTCTTTATTCTTTATTTCCGAAATCGATGCCGTCAGGGAGCTCGTTGACATCCCTGGCGCCCTGGTAGGGGAAGTGGCCGGCGAGCAGGCGGCCGCATTCCTCGATGCCGCGGATCAGGCCCTCGTTGAACTTGCCGGCCTTGAAGTCGCCGGCCATGGCCGCCACCAGCTTGTCCCAGAAGTCCTGGCCCACTTTTTCATGGATGCCCTGGTCGCCGATGACGACGAAGCGGTGGCGCGAGGGGACGATGAAGAAGAGGATGCCGTTGCGGTCGCGGGTGGCGCGCATGCCCATGCGCGTGAAGGCCCTGGCGGCGGCGGCGCGGACGCCGCCCCAGAAGAAGCGCGATACCGAGACACGGATCTCGCCCGAGGTCTGCTTTTCGGCCGCGGCGATGGCCGCCTTGATGCGGTCATCATCGATGATCTCAAGCAGCCGGTGCTGGCTCATGATCGACATGGATGCCTCCTACCACGACCCCGAGGCGCCGCCGCCCCCGGACCTGCCGCCGCCGCCGGAGAAGCCGCCCCGGCCGCCGCCGCGCCCCCCTGACAGGATGGAGAACAGCAGGTAAATGGCCAGCGAGGGGTTGGTGACCAGCAGGATCAAAAAGAAAATGACGCCAATGCCGATCAGTATCATCTCGAACAGGGTCAGCGGCCGGGCCGGCTTGGTATCCGGCTCTTCCATGCCGCCGGCGGCGGCCTCGTCGCCGGATGCGATCGCGATCAGGCGCTCGATCCCCGCGCGCACGGCGCCGTCGTTGTCCCCGGCCTGCAGCCGCGGCACGATCTCCTCGTTGATGACCCGCCCGGCCAGGGCGTCGGGAATGACCCCTTCCAGGCCATAGCCCACCTCGATGCGCAGGCGCTGGTCGGCGGCCATGACGAACAGGGCCAGGCCGTCGTCGAGCCCCTTGCGGCCGATGCGCCACGCCGCAAAGGCCTTGACCGCCCAGTCCTCGATGGGGACGCCCCCGGTGGTCGTGCCGACATAGACGAGGAACTGGCGGCCGCTGGAGCGTTCGTAGGCCTCCAGGCGGGAGTCGAGCTCGGCGGCCGCCGCCGGGGAGAGCAGCCCGGCCGCGTCAGTGAGCCAGCGCTGGGGCGGCGCCGGGATCGGGGTCCCGGCCTGGGCCTGCACCCCCGCCCACAGGGAGAGGAGGAGCAGGCCGGCCAGCACCGGCAGGAAGGAACGGCGCAATTTCACCGACTAGAACTGGACCTTGGGAGCGGTCTCGGCCCCGGCCTGGGACTTGAAGTAGGCCTTCTCCTGGTAGCGCGCTCCCAGGAAATTGGCGATGATCACGGTGGGGAAGCGCATCCTCTTGGTGTTGAAGCCCTGCGCCGCCTCATTGAAGCGCATGCGCTCGACGCTGATGCGGTTCTCGGTGCCTTCCAGCTGCACCTGCAGGTCGCGAAAATTCTGCGTGGCCTTCAGGTCGGGGTATTTCTCCACCACCACCATCAGCCGCGACAGGGCCGAGGAAAGGCCGTCCTGGGCCTGCTGGAACTTGGCGAAGGCCGCAGGATCACTGGCGGGGTTGCTGCCCAGCTGCACCTGGCCGACCTTGGCGCGGGCCTCGGTCACGGCGGTGAAGGTTTCCTTCTCGAAAGCGGCGGCGCCCTTGACGGTTTCCACCAGGTTGGGGATGAGGTCGGCGCGGCGCTGGTAGGCGTTCTCCACCTGTGCCCACTGCGCGAGCGCTTTCTGATCCAGGGTGACCAGACCGTTGTAGGCGCTCATCACCCACAGACCCAGGACCACCACCAGGCCGATCAAGATTCCCACGGGACCTAGCAATTTTTTCATTTTTTTTCTCCTCTACGTGCGCATTCGCTAAAAATAACATGAGCCGTACCCGATGATTCTAGCCTCTTCGCGCGGCCAATGCAAGGGACGCGGCCATGCTTCAGGGCAGGACGCCGATGCCGCGGTGCTTGGCGGCGATGGCGGCCGCCAGCTTGTCCAGGGCCTGGAAGTCGCCTTCCTTGGGGCAGCCCTTGGCCAGGACCGGGTCCAGCAGCTCGACCTTGAGGCCGCCCAGCGAGGCCAGCAGGTTCTCCACCGCGCGCCCGCCCCAGCCGTAGGAGCCGATGATCGAGGCGAACTTCAGCTTCGGCCGCAGGGCATTGGCCAGGAAGGCGGCGTAGGCGACGGCCGGGTGGGCGCCGCCCAGGACCGTGGGCGAGGCCAGGACCACGGTGGAGGCGTCCACGAGCTCGTTGGCCAGCTCGCCGATGTCGGTGTGGATCAGGTTGAAGGGGATGACGTCGACGCCGTGGCGCACCAGGGCGCCGGTCAGGTGCTCGACCATCTCGCGCGTGCTGCCGTGCATGGAAACGAAGGGGATCAGCACCAGGTTGCGGGTGCGGTCGGAGATCCATTCGTTGTAAGCGTCGAGGATCAGGGCCGGGCGCGGATAGACCACGCCGTGGCTGGGGGCGATCATTTCGATCTCCAGGCCCTTCAGCTTCTCCAGGTGCTTGCGGATCTGCAGGCGGAACGGCATCATGATCTCGGCGAAATAGCGCCGGGCGGCGCGCAGGGTGCGGGTTTCGTCGCTGAGCAGCGGCCGGCTCTGGGCCAGGTGCGCGCCCAGGAAATCGCAGCTGAACAGGACCTTGTCCTCGCGCAGGTAGGTGAACATCGTCTCGGGCCAGTGCACCCAGGGCGCCAGGATGAATTCCAGGGTCTTGCCGCCCAGGTCGAGCTTTTCGCCGTCGGCCACGACGCGGAATTTGCCCTCCGGGATCAGCAGCAGGTCCATGAGCATGGCCTTGCATTTCTCGTTGGTCACGACCACGGCCTCCGGGAATATTTCCAGCACCTCGGGAATGGCGCCGGAATGGTCCTGCTCGGCGTGCTGGCTGACGATGTAGTCGATGCGGGTCACGCCCGCCTCCTGCAGGTTCTCGAGCAGGTCGCCGGCCTTGACCGGGTCGACGGCGTCGATCAGGGCGACCTTTTCGCTGCCGCGGACGATATAGGAATTGTAAGAGGTGCCGTCGGGCAGGGGGATCAGCTCATCGAAAAGGCGCCGGTCCCAGTCGAGCGCCCCCACCCAGGTGATATTTTTCTTTATTTCTGTTGCCGCCATTTTTCCCTCCATGGTGAACAGGCCAGCGGCCGGGCCGCTTTCAGGCCGGAGCCGCCGGCCGGCCCGGGGCCGACCCGGTCATTCGCTTACTTCGAAACTGTCCTTGCCGGCGCCGCAGACCGGGCAGACCCAGTCCTCGGGGATGTCCTCGAAGGCGGTGCCGGGCTGGATCCCCGAGTCGGGATCGCCGTCAACGGGATTGTATACGTAGCCGCACACGGTGCAAACATACTTTTTCATGCCAGCCTCCTTCATTGCCGCGGGGCCGTTGCCGTCCCCGGGCCACCAATTATAGGGTCAAATCCTTGGCCTGTCAACGCCGCGAATCACTTATTGTCCAGTTCCTTGATCAGGCGCAGGATCTCGGTCTTGAGGGCCGCGTCCTGGGTGCGGCCCAGGGCCTGCTCGAGCTGGTCCAGGGCCCGCTTCCGGTCGCCGAGCCTGGCCGCGACCCGGGCGCTGTTGAGCAGGTATAGGGGCTCGGGGGAGCCTTGCAGGGCCAGGGCCCTGGCGTAGCTTGCGGCGGCATCGGTCAGGCGGTTCAAGTTCTCCAGCGCCTGTCCCTTGAGGTTGAAGAGCGGGGCAAAGTTGCGGTTGAGCAGCAAGCCTTTTTCGGCGTAGCGCAGGGCCGAGTCGAACTTGGCGAACTTGATCTCCAGCATGGCCAGGTTGGCATAAGCGTTCTCCGGGGTCTGGTAGTCCTCGGCGTTGGCGGCGATGAGCAGGTTTTCCTTGGCCTTCTCGTAGTTGCCCTGCTCGGTATAGATCGTGCCCAGCAGGTTGTAGGCGTCCAGGAACTTTGGATTGACCTGCAGCAGGCGGTTGAGCAGCTCGATGGCCTTGGGGAACTCGCGCCGGTAGACATGGACCAGGGCCATGGCGTTCAGCGCCGGCGCCAGCTGCGGGTTCTTCTTCAGCGCCGCCGCCAGCCTTTCGGCCGCCTGGTCCAGCCGGCCGTCGTTCAGGTAGCCGATGCCCTCGTTGGCCAGGAACTCGGCCGATCCCGGCTGCAGCTGCCCGGGCGCCGTCCGCGGCGCCCGCGGACCGCAGGCCAGGAACGAAACCGCCGCCAGCAGTATGATCGCGATCTTTTTCATGTTGCCCCCTTCAGGCCCTTGAGCCGGTATACTTTCAACGGCTTGGAGATGCCGGTCAGTTTCTTCTCCCCCAGGACCTCGAAGGCGAAGCGCTCCCGGGTCGCCTGGTAGGTCTGCTCGGACACAACGATCTCGTCGCAGCCGGCCACCGCCGATTCCAGGCGCGAGGCGATGTTGACCGTATTGCCCAGCACGGTGAATTCCAGGCGCTTGGGCGAGCCGAAATCGCCGGAGATCAGCTTGCCGGAATGGATGCCGATGCGCACCTGGATGCGGTTCGCCGCCTCGGCCTGGCGGTTGAGGTCGCCCAGCTTCTCCATCATCTCCAGGGCGGCGACGAGGGCGCGCTCGGAGTGGTCGCTGCACTCCAGCGGGACGCCGAAGACGGCCATGATGGCGTCGCCGATGAACTTGTCCAGCGTGCCGTTGTGCTTGAAGATGATCTCGGTCATCTCGCTGAAAAAATTGTTGAGGAACATGCCCACGGCGATGGGGGTCATCTTCTCGGCCCGCGAGGTGAACTGGACGATGTCCATGAAAAGGACCGTGGCTTCCGATTCGCGGTAAGGCATCAACTCGCCGGTGTTGTTGTCCTGGAACTCCATGAGCCGCGAGACCACCGCCGGCGAATGGTAGCGCTCCAGGCGCGCGCGCAGCCGCCGCTCGTGGCTCAGCTTCTCCAGGCTGTTGGCGCCCTCGATGGCGAAGCCGGCGAAGTTGGCGATGATCGACATGACCTCGAGGTCCTTCTCCCCGAAGACCTGGGAGACGCTCGAGGTGTCGATGTAGATCAGGCCGTAGATGCATTCCTTGGTCCAGATGGGCACGGAGATGGCCGAAGTGATGCCGTACATGATGATGCTGTTGGAGCTGTCGAAGCGGGAATCGTTGCGCGTGTTGGACGACAGGATGGCCACCTTCTCGTGAATGGCCTTCAGGGCGATGGTCTTGGAGATGTGGACGATGTCGTCCGGCTGGCCCTGCATGGAATAGGTATACTTGAGGCGGACGTCGTTCTGCTTCTCGTCATAGTAGAAGATGAATATTTTCTCGGGGTGCACGAACTGGAAGATCATGTTCCCAAGCTTCTGGAAGCTCTCGTCGATGTCCTGCGAGGCGATCAGGCTCTTGCCCAGGGCGGTCAGCGAGGCCAGGAAGCTCGGCTCCTCGATCTTGAGCTTCGGCTTTTTTTCCACCGGCAGCAATTCCTCCAGCGGCACCATCAGCGAGATCTTCTGGTCGTCGGTGTCGCGGTAGCTCTCCTTGCGGTCCACCGCCAGGAAGCTGAGGATGGTGCGGCCGATGGTGATCCTGTCGCCAACCTCCAGCGCCTTCGACTGCACGCGGCGGCCGTTGACGTAGCAGCCGTTGGTGCTGTTCATGTCGGCCAGCTTGTAGCCCTTGGCGCTGCGCTGCAGTCGGCAGTGCTGCCGGGAAACGGTGTTGTCCTTGAGCTCGATGTCGTTTTCGGGCAGCTTGCCGATGATCACCGTGTCCTTGGCCAGGTAAAAGACCTTCAACTCGTCGTCGGCCAGGTATTCTAGTTTATATTCCATTCGTTCTTCAGGCTGCGGAGCATCAGGTCATGGACGGCGGAGCGCGCGTCCTTGCCGTCGAAGAGCACGCGGTGCACCTCGCGGGCGATCGGCATCTCGATGGCCAGTTGCTCGGCCAGCTGCTGGACGGCCTTGGTCGTCTCCACGCCCTCGGCCACCATGGGGGTCGAGCGCTCGACCGCGGCCAGCGACTCGCCCAGGGCGATGCGCCGCCCCAGCTGGAAGTTGCGCGACAGGGTGCCGAAGCAGGTCAGCATCAGGTCGCCGATGCCCCCCAGGCCCCAGAACGTCTCCGCCCGGGCGCCCAGGCGCAGGCCCAGGCGCGAGATCTCCATGTTGGCCCGCGTGACCAGCGAGGCGGTGGTGTTGAATCCGTAGCCCAGGCCGCTGATCATGCCCGAGGCGATGGCCATCACGTTCTTCAGCGCCCCGGCCACCTCCAGCCCGCGCAGGTCGCCGGAGCGGTAGACGCGCAGGGTTGCCGAGGAAAAGCGGGCCTGCAGCCGCTCGAGCATCTCCCCGTTCTCCGAGGCGGCGACCACGGCCGTGGGATGGCCACCGGCCAGTTCGCGGGCGAAGGAGGGCCCGGAAAGGGTCAGCCACTGCCGCGCGACTCCGGGGCCGAAGACCTCGGCCGCCACCTGCGAGATGGTCATGAGCGAGTCGGACTCGAAGCCCTTGGACAGGTTGACCAGGACATGGTCCTCCCGGCGCACGGCCGCCAGGCGCCGCAGGACCGAACGGATGAATTTCGAGGGCACGGCCAGGACCAGGACGGCGGCGGCGGCGGCCGCTTGCTCCAGGGCGGCGGTGGCTTCCAGGCCGGGGGCCAGCTCGATGCCGGGCAGGAAGACGCGGTTCTCCCGGTGGGAACGGATGGTTGCAAGGACCTCGTCCTCCCTGACCCACAGGCGGACGCCCTCTTCCTGGCGGGCCAGGTAGTCGGCGAACGCCGTGCCCCAGGAACCGCCGCCGATGACCAGTATGCTAGACATTTTTCTTGAAGCTGAACTTGTTTTCATTGCCGGCCATCAGGCGGGCGATGTTGGCGCCGTGGCGGAACACGATCACCAGCAGCATCACGAAAGCCACCATGGCCGCCTCGACGACCTGGGTGAACAGGACGCAGAAGAACAGCGCCGTGGTTCCCAGCAGCGAGCCGAGCGAGACGTAGCGGCTCAGCCACAGGGCCAGGAAGAAAACGGCCAGGAAGGCGAGCAGCGCCGGGTAATGGAACACGAGGAAGACACCGACCAGGGTGGCGACCCCCTTGCCGCCGCGGAATTTCAGGAAAACCGGGAACACGTGCCCCAGCAGCACGGCCAGTCCGCCCAGCAGCACGATCCAGGGCAGATCGAAGTGGATGCGGCCATAGATGATCGGCAGCGCGCCCTTCAGGATGTCCAGGGCCAGCGTCGCCAGGCCGGCCAGCTTGCCCTTGCTGCGCAGCACGTTGGTGGCGCCGATGTTGCCGCTGCCCATGGTGCGGATATCCTTGCCCTCGCTGAAATAAAAGATCAGGTAGCCGAAGGGGATGGAGCCCAGCGCGTACGAAGCGATGACGTAGAGGATCTCATGATTCGACAAGGGGGATCTCCTTGAGGATGGAATAAACGGGGCCCGCAGGGGTCAGTTCGCTGCGGAACAGCTGAAACGCGACCACCGGGCATTCGGCGAGGAACAGGTCCTTCTTTTCGCCGAGCAGCCCGAAAAGCGCCCGGAAATCGGCACGGGACTTGTTGCGCCCCAGGGTCAGGTGCGGGTGGAACGGGCGCGGGTCACGGGCGACGCCGAGGGGAAGCAGCAGCGTTTCGATGGCATTGAACAGGGACAGGAGGCGCGGGTCTTCTTCCACCCCGGCCCAGAAAATATGCAGGTCGTCCGCCTCCGGGAACGTGCCGAAACCGCTGAAGCGCAAGCGGAAGGGGGGGACCTGCATCCTTGCCGCCGCCAGCGCCGCGGCGATCCTCGCGGCCAGGCCGGGTTCCACCTCGCCGACGAATTTCAGCGTCAGGTGAATGTTGTCCTTACCGGTCCAGCGGATGGAAGGAGCGATCCTCTTGAAAGGATCCAGTTCCTTCACGATTTTATCCCTGGCCTCTTCCGCCAGTTGGATGCCGGTAAAGATTCTCATTGCCGTCATTATAATGGAACGGCCATCCGTAGTAAATAGCCCAGGCCGGGAGGCCGCCCCCGGCGCTTGAGATAAATGGCCCTCCCCGGGTATTTAGGGTGAAGAAGCCCTGAATGCGCGCAGGAGGAGCAATGAAAAAATCAGGATCGATCGCCTGGCTGCTGTCCCTTGTCATCCTTTTCTCCTGCAGCCCGCCAAGCCAGAACGACCCGGCGCCCGACGAACCGGCCCCGGACCCGCCGCCGGCGGCCTCCACCATCATCGACCATAACTGCATCGACATCACCCGGATCCCGGCGCAGTGGATCGAGGCGGCGCGCGGCAGCCTGCGCATCGGCTACGGCCATACTTCCCACGGCAGCCAGCCCGTCAGCGGCATGATGGCCTTCCGCGGCGGAACGGGCTCGGCCTTCCATTTCTCCTACAGCGACTGGGGCCTGCGGCCCGGGATCTTCCTCAACGACTACTGGGGCAACGAAGGCGGCGCCGACGATCTCGGCCACGACGGCGACCTGGGCTGGCGCGCGGCCACCGTCGAGATGCTCTCCCGTTCCGGCAATGACCGCAATGTGGTCGTCTGGTCGTGGTGCGGCGGCGTGAGCGACAACAGCGAAAGCGGGGTCAACGCCTACCTGAACGCCATGGCCGGGCTGGAAAGGGACTATCCGGGCATCCGCTTCATCTATATGACCGGCCACCTGGACGGCAGCGGCAGCAACGGCAACCTGCAGCGGCGCAATGAGCAGATCCGCGCCTACTGCCGCGCCAACGGCAAATATCTGTTCGATTTCGCCGACATCGAGAGCTACGCCCCCGGGGGCGGCAGCAATTACATGGCGCTGATGGCCGACGACAACTGCGACTACGACAGCGACGGCAACGGCTCCCGCGA
Organism: Acidobacteriota bacterium; assembly: GCA_025456205.1. GTDB lineage: Bacteria > Acidobacteriota > Aminicenantia > UBA2199 > UBA2199 > UBA2199. Next base: position 23,056 of record JALOLA010000054.1, read on the forward strand.
CCGCAACTGGGCCGCCGACTGGATCGCGGCCAACCCCGGCAGCGAGCTGGCGCGCCTGGCCGGCGCCTGCGGCGAATGCGCCCATTCGCAGGGGCTGAACTGCGTCCTCAAGGGACGCGCCTTCTGGTGGCTGCTGGCCCGCCTGGCCGGCTGGAGCGGAGTTTGAGCATTGAAAATATATTGCCCTGAGATATAATGCGGCCGGTTGATATTTAATCAGCGTCAAGGAGGAAACATGAAGAAAATGCTGATGCTTTCCGTATTGTTCCTGAGCGCTTTCGCGATACTCCCGGCGCAGAAGCTGACCATCCTTTCGCCCAACGGCGGCGAAACCCTGGTCAACGGCACGCCCATGCAGATAACGTGGAGTTTTTCCAAGCTCTCCGGCAACGAGACACTGCTGATCGCCCTGGAAGGGAGCGCCGACTTCGGACCCATCGCCTACAGCAAGGTCGCGGCGGGAGCGCTCGATTGGCTCGCCGGCCAGAAGATGGACGGATCGTTCGCCAAGCCGGCCGGCGGCTACAAGATCATCATCGAGCTGGTCGACAACGACACGGCGTTCGACCTGAGCGATCAGCCGTTCGCCCTCGCCGCCCCCGTTTCCGTCGTGGCGCTGATGACGCCCAACGGCGGCGAGACCCTGGAAATGGGCAAGGACTTCGACATCCGCTGGTCCTGCGCCGGCCAGGAGGGCTTCGTCACCCTCAACCTCCTCAAGGACGAGCAGCCGCTGGGCGCGATCGTTGAGAACCTCCCGGCCGCCAGCCTCAGCTATCGCTGGCGCATCGGCCTGCCGCTGGCCAACGGCGTGAATTACCGGATCGGCCCGAACTACCGCGTCCAGGTCGTCTGGAGCGCCCAGGCAACCGCCGGCATCGCCCAGGCCGCCGTCCCCACCGGACAGGCGGCGGCGCTGCTGCAGAAGAACAGCGACCGCAGCGACAACCCGTTCCAGCTCACGGGGATCCCGGAGGTCAAACGGCAGAAATCCTCCACCGAGAGGGAGGAGTAGCCCGGCCAACCGGGCCAGCCGGCCGGAACCCCGCCCTTTTCTTATTGACTAATCCACCGGCCTATAATAATATATGGGCCCATGAGAGCATTCTCCATCATCGGCTGGTCGGGCAGCGGCAAAACTTTGCTCATCACCCGCCTCATCGAGGAATTCAAGGCCAGGGGGAAAAGCGTGATCGCGGTGAAAAGCACCCATGCCGGCTACGGGCTGCAGCCCGAGGGCAAGGACACGGCGCGCTTTCTCCAGGCCGGGGCCCGGGAAACCTACCTGCTGGCGGGGAACGAGCTGCTGCGCATGACGCGCATCGCCGCCGCCGACGACCTGCTGGACGACCTGCAGGCACGGCTGGGGCCCGACGACATCGTGCTGCTCGAGGGCCTGACGCGACCTGGCATCCCGCTCATTGAGGTCGAGGCCGCCGGGGGAGAGCTGGCCGCGAAATCCCGCCCCGGGGAGCCGGTGGCCCGGGTCAGCGCGTCGGCGGACCCAGGCGCCCACGCCTGTTTCCGCCCCGACGACATCACCGCCATCCGCTCATTTATGGAGGAATACCATGAAAGATAAGATCGAGCTCAAGGTCAACGGCCGGGTGATCGCCCTGAACCCCTTCGTGAAGAAGATATTCGTCAACCTGGTCCTGGGGGCCGTGCAGGCGCTGGACAAGATCCCCCAGCCCATGGAAACGATCGAGATCACGCTCCAGCCCGAAAAAAAATAGGAGGTCGCCGCGACACCATGAAATACCTGAAGACCATCGCCGAAAATTGCACCGGCTGCAACCTGTGCATGAGCGTCTGCTCCAAGCTCTATTTCAAGGAGGACAACCCGGAGAAATCGGCCATCCGGGTGCACCGGGCCGCGAACGGCTCCTATGCCCTGAGCGTGTGCGACCAGTGCCGGGCGTGCGTGGCCGAGTGCCCCACCCAGGCCATCACGGTGAACAAGCTGGGCGTGGTACTGATCAACAAGGCCCTGTGCATCAACTGCCTGGCCTGCGTGGCCGCCTGCCCCACCGGGACCATGATGACCTGGCGCGGCGGGCTGGTGCCCTTCAAGTGCATCGCCTGCGACGCCTGCGCCAAGGAGTGCCCCAGCGGGGCCCTGGTGACCGAAATCAAGGAGGATTGAGCCATGAGCGCCAATGAAAAAAAATACGACATTGAAAAGATGCGGAAAGCCCACAAGGTCTTGAAGGAATTCTCCTATGAGCTGAAGCCGGTGGTCAAGGGCTACAACGACCGCACGCTGTACATCAACCTCGCCACTTTGGAGATCAGGGAGAAGCCGGTGCCGGCGCTGATGAAGAAGAAGTTCATCGGCGGCAAGGGCTATGACCTCAAGCTGCTGTGGGACGCGGTCAGCGGCGACACGCGCTGGGACTCGCCCGAGAACGAGATCTGCATCGCCACCGGCCCCATCGCCGGCAACACCAACTACCCGGGCTCGGGAAAATCGCTGGTCACCACCATCTCGCCCCAGACCGGCATCCCCATCGACAGCAACGTCGGCGGCCATTTCGGCCCCTACCTGAAGTTCTCCGGCTTCGACGCCATGGAGATCCAGGGCAAGGCCGACCGCGACGTTCTGATCTATATCGACGGCAACCAGGGCAAGGTGCAGATCATGGAGGCGCCGCTGGAGGCGACCGACTCGCACGTGGTGGCCGAGCAGCTGCACGAGATGTTCGCCGCCAACGAGCGCGAAAAGCAGCATCTGTCGGTGGTCTCGGCCGGCCGCGGCTCCGAGCACGCCTGGATCGGCTGCCTGAACTTCTCCTACTGGGACAAGCGCCGCAAGCTGCCGCGCCTGAAGCAGGCGGGGCGCGGCGGCATCGGCACCGTCTTCCGCAACAAGAAGATCAAGGCCATGGTGGTCAAGTACTCGGGCCTCACCGGCAAGTCCAACAACCCGGTGGACATGGAGACCCTGCAGAAGACGGGCCTGAAGCTGCACAAGGAGATCATCAGCCTCGATGACAAGCAGTGCCACATGCGCACCATCGGCACCGCCCACCTGGTCGAGATCATGAACGACTATGACCTGCTGCCCACCAAGAACTTCCGCTTCGGCAGCCACCCCGATGCCAAGAACCTCGCCTCCTGGGTATGGAAGGACATGTTCACCCAGAACGTCCCCGACGGCTGCTGGTTCGGCTGCACCATGTCCTGCGCCCACGGCATCGACAACTTCGAGCTGCGCACCGGCCCCTACAAGGGACACAAGGTGCTGGTCGACGGCCCCGAGTACGAGACGGTCGGCGGCTGCGGCTCCAACCCGGCCATCTTCGACCCCAAGGCCGTCGTCGAGATCAACTTCTACTGCGATACCTACGGACTGGACACCATCTCCTTCGGCACCCTGACCGGCTTCATCATGGACTGCTACGAGAACGGCATCCTGAACAGGGAGCGCTGCGGCGGCCTGGAAATGACCTGGGGCAACTGGGAGGCGGCGCTGGAGATGATGCACCAGATCGCCCGCGGCGAGGGCTTCGGCCTGATCGCCGGCAAGGGCATCAAGTTCATGCAGGAATACTTCGCCAAGGAATACGGCGCCGACGCCCAGTTCCTCAAGGACATCGGCATGCACGGCAAGGGGCTGGAGCAGTCGGAGTACCAGTCCAAGGAGTCGCTGGCGCAGCAGGGCGGCTACTACCTGACCAACAAGGGGCCGCAGCACGACGAGGCCTGGCTGATCTTCATGGACATGGTCAACAACCAGATCCCCACTTTCGAGAAGAAGGCCGAAGCGCTCCATTACTTCCCGATGTTCCGCACCTGGTTCGGGCTGATGGGGCTGTGCAAGCTGCCCTGGAACGATGTCGAGCCGGCCGACAACGCCAAGTACCCCGAGCCCAACAAGGTGCCCGAGCATGTGCAGAACTACGTCGACATCTACAACGCCATCACCGGCGACAAGATCGACAAGGAGGAGCTCATCCGCCAGTCGGAGCGCGTCTACAACTTCCAGCGCGTCTTCAACCTGAAGATGGGGCACGGCAAGCGCGTCGAGGACCATCCCCCTTATCGCGCCATGGGGCCGGTGACGGTCGAGGAATACGAGTCACGGGCCGAACGCTACGACAAGGCGCTGAAGGAGAAGCAGAACATCGACCCAACGGGCAAGAGCACCGAGGAGAAAATAAGGCTGTTGCGCCAGTACCGCGAAGCTCAATATGAGAGCCTGATCGACGCCGTGTTCAAGCGCCGCGGCTGGTCAAAGGACGGCGTGCCCACGGTCGAGCACCTGAAAGAGATCGGCATGGACCTGCCGGAAGTGATCGAGCTGGTCAAGAAGCACCTATAGGGCAAGTTCGAGGTTCGAAGTTCGACGAAAAAACGGCCAGTGGCCGGCCGCTGATAAAAAATGTAATGGCAGGGGCGGGTCGCAGACCCGCCCGTTCCTTTTAATGGAAACTCGAAAAACCCTATTTATTAATGACTTGAAATTGAATAGAATGAAGCCACTATGGCGAAAAAAACCTTTGTCCTAGACACCAACGTCATCCTTCACGATCACGAGTGCATCTACAGCTTCGAGGACAACGACATCGTCCTGCCCATCACGGTCCTGGAGGAACTGGACCAGTTCAAGCGCGGAAGCGACCAGATTAATTTCAACGCCAGGGAGTTCATCCGCATCCTGGACAACCTCTCCGGCGACAAGATCATGAAGACAGGGACGAAGATCAATCCCAAGGGCGGCAAGATCCGCATCATCACCGACCACCTGCAGGAGCCCGACGTAACGGGAGTGTTCAGCGATAACCGGCCCGACCACCGCATCCTGAGCGTGGCCTATTATCTGTCCAGGAAGCAGCGCCAGCCGAAAAGCCAGGTGGTCCTCGTCTCCAAGGACATGAACCTGCGCCTGAAGGCCAAGTCGCTGGAGATCGTGGCCCAGGATTATTTCACCGACCGCGTCCAGGACCTGGACCGGCTGTATACCGGCAAGCGGTCATTGCCGGATGTTCCAGGCGACATCATCTCGCATTTCTACCAGGATGCGGGAGGGCTGGACCCCGCCGCCGTCGGCCTGCGCGACCTGCAGCCCCACGAATACTGCATCCTGAAGAACGGCAGCAAGTCGGCCCTGGGCTACTACAATCCCGAGACCGGAAGGCTGGAGCGCATCGAAAAGAAGCCGGCCTATGGCATCCTGCCGCGAAACGCCGAGCAGATCTTCGCCCTCCATGCCCTGACCCGCCCCGGCATCCTGCTGGTCACCCTGGCGGGGAAGGCGGGCACCGGCAAGACGCTGCTGGCCCTGGCGGCCGCGCTGGAAGCGAGCCGGCAGTTCAGGCAGGTCTACCTGGCCCGTCCCATCATCCCCCTCTCCAACCGCGACATGGGCTTCCTGCCCGGCGACATCGAGTCCAAGCTCGACCCTTTCATGCAGCCCCTGTTCGACAACCTGACGGTCATCAAGAACCAGTTCAACGCGAACGCCTCCGAGCACAAGCGCATCAACAACATGCTGGAGGACAAGAAGCTCTGCATCACGCCGCTTTCCTACA
>JALOLA010000007.1 GCA_025456205.1 Acidobacteriota bacterium
AGGTTGACCTTCTTCGCTTGCGGGTGGCGGTAGCGGGCCTCGTTGTTGGTGATGACCGTCTCGATGTTGTGGCTGCCGACGCCGGTCCAGGGGCGGTCCAGGAAGATCTTCAGCCCCGACCAGGCCATGTAGATGCGGTCGCGGTTGGATTCATCCTGGAGGTCGACGATGGAGAGCACGCGGCTTTTGACCGCCGGCGGGGCCAGAAGGGCCAGCGCCAGCAGCAGCGGCGCCAGCGCCAGCAGAAACCTGGGCCTGAAGAACACCGTGAACAGGGCCAGGGCGACGGCGATGCCCAGCCAGACGTTGCGGGTCAGGGAGAAAGCGATGGCGGCCAGCATCGCGGCCAGGGACAGGGAGACCGCCGCCGTTTCCTTCTTGTCATCGTGGCGCAGCACCAGGCGCACGAAAAAGAAAATGAAGGGGAGCATCAGCAGCCCGGAATAGGTCATCCAGTGCGACGTGAACCCGGTCAGCCGGTCGTTGAGCGCGATGCCCTGGCGCCAGATCGTGAAGATCCCCGCCAGCGCCGAGAACAGCGCCGAGGCCAGGACCGCCCATAGCGAAAGGCGCACCCGCCTCCAGGAATCCAGCAGCCAGGCATAGACGGGCAGAAGCAGGAAAATGAGCAGTTCCTTGTTGTCCCTGATGCTGGCGGCGCGGTCAACGGAGAAGGCCGTGGCCAGGAGGGTGAAGCCGATATAGGCCGCGAAAAAACAGGTATAGGACGGCAAACGCGGGAACTCCCCTCCCCGCAGCAAGTAGCGCAGGAACAGGGCCAGAATGATCGTGCCCAGGATGTAGCAGGCGGCGATGGAAACGTCGATCAGGAAGAGGAAGGCCAGCAGCAGGACGAATGCCGGTTCAGTGGATGAACGTGCTGACCGCTTCATGGACCTTATCCGTGCTGATGTCCCTCATGCAGGGGATTGTACCATACTTGCAGCGCCTTTGTGAACAAGGCCGGCACTCCATATCCAGCTCGATGATCCGCACGTTGTCGCGTCGCCAGGGCCCGCTGACCGCGGTACGGTTGGGTCCGTACAGGGCCACCAGGGGCACGGCGGTCAGGGAAGCCAGGTGCAGTGGGCCCGAATCGGCCCCGACATAGACCGCGGATGACGCGACCAGCGCCAGCAGCTCGCGCACCGGCAGGGGGCCCGAGAGATCGTGCACCCCGGCGCGGCGTCCCAGGCGCGCCGCGCGCTCCTGCTCCTCCCGGCTGCCGCCGATGAGCACGACCGCCGCCTTGTCGGCGACCAGGCGCCCCGCCAGCTCTGTGAAGTGCTCTTCGCCCCAGTCGCGGAAACGGTTGCCCGCGCCCAGGTGGATTACCACTTTAGGCCGCAGGCGGATGAGCGGTGCCAGGCGCGCAGGGACAGGGAAGGCGCCGGCAGCGATCTCTGGATAGGGAGGAACTTCACGGCAGTCGATGCCGAGCGGTTCCAGCAGCCGGGCCTGGTTGTCCACGGAATGAGGCGAGCGCGCCGGATCGTGGCGCTCGACCAGGCGGTTGTATGCCCAATTGCGGTTCGGGGTGCGATAGCCCAGGCGCAGCCTTGCCCCGCTGGCCAATGTCAGCAGCGCCGATCCCGGCCCCGAATGAAGATCGACCGCGGCCTGGATGCCCAGCGCGCGCGCCTGCCTGCGAAAGGTCAGGATCTCCCGCAGGCCGCGGCGGCGGGGAACGGTGACCACGCTGTCCACTCCCGGGATCAGCTGGGCCAATTCGCGGAAGCGCTCCTCGACAACGTAATGCAGGCGGACACCGGGAAAATCCCGCTTGAAAAGCCGGACGGCAGGGATGGTGAAAATGATATCGCCGAGGAGACGCAGGCGGATGAAAAACACATCGCGTCCAAGCATGGCGCCATCTTCCGTCAAGGTTCTCCAGTTCTGCTTCTTGCCCCTTAGCACCCGCAAGCGTATAACATTTACACATCAGGGGGGGAGTCGCATGATTTTCGCATGTTGCGGCCGGCGTGTCAATGGCGCTTTGAATGGGGATTGAAGCGGTTGAAGCTCGCGGACCATTGAACCATGATTGTCTCTGGTATTCTTCTTTAATATCGGTCATTTCAACAGATAGAAAGTATGCAATCCGGAGAAATCCATATTCCACAAGATTCTATAAGGGTTCAAAGCAAGATTTCCACAGTCCCTGCTAAAATTGCGCCGCCGAAATCGGCCGGTCACGACGGGATATCAACAGAAAGTCATTTCAGCTGGAAGAAAAAGCGCTTCTGGCTGAAATTTCCGGCCAGATCGCCCACCCGGACCAGCAGTTCATTCCGGCCTTTCTTCAAGTGCGCCAGTTCCTCAAGAAGGACATGGCCCCAGTCGGGGTCATACTCCGCCTCGAGCTTTCGCCCGTTCAGGACGACCGTCAGCGTGGAATCGTCGATGCCCTTGCCCTTGTCGCTCAGGCGGACCACCAGCCGGGTCAACGCTCCCAGGCGCCTCGAACCGGGCCGGCGCAGGGAAATGGCCGGCGGGAAAACATCGCGCAGCAGGGCGAAGGTCCCGGCGGTCAGGACGCGGCAGCTCAGGTATCCCGGCTCGCGGTCGGCCTGCGTCGGCACGTAATTCCATTTTTTCGTCGCCGGGCGGTACTTGAAGATGCCCAGCTGCCCCGTCCGCTCCGTTCCGGCCGGGACGCGGAACTTGTAGTGGACGGCGTCCAGGAAAGCGAAATGGACCGGGTCCGTGCGCATGGCCGTTCCCAACAGAGGCAGCTCGGGTTGGAGCGCCACCGGCTCGATCAGCAGCACGGTCGGCTCGCGAACGGACGTGGCGCCGAACTCGGCGGCAAAATCACCCAGGCGCGCCGTCTGCGCCAGGTCGTTCTTCAACCAAACCAGCTGCAGCGCCATCTGCCGGGCCTCGACCGCCAGGCCATTCTCGGACAATTCGAGGCGCAGCAGCAGGCGCGGCTCATGATTCAGGGGCTGGAAGCAAAAATAGGCGCCGTGTACGAATTCCCGGGCGGCGATCGTCCGTTCCGCCTTCCCCTGGACGATCTTCAGTTGCAGCTGCGCGGCCGGGGCGGAAAGGTCGCTCACCTTCACCACCACGTCGCCGCGGTTGAGGAAAGCGGAGATCCCGCTCCCCTGCATCTGCCCGTTCCCGGCAGCGGCCGCCGGCCTTTTGGGAACGGAGCAAGGCTCGCCGGCGGGAGCCTTGACGAAGGGCAAAATGGCCTGCGACCGGTTCTGCTGCCGGTCACTGACGATGACGCGGATCTCGTGCCGGCCGGGGGCCAGCCGCTGGAGCTCGTCCGCCAGGCGCATCCCCGTTTTCTCGAGAGCGAACCCGCTCTGGGAGCACAGGTTGAAGAAGTAGGCGGCCGTGCTCGAATAGGCCATGTCGTAGAGCATGCCCAGCTGGTTGTTGTCGTCGCGGCTCAAGGAGTCGAAGGATTGCTGGAACACCAACCGGCCGTTCAATCTGGCCTCCAGGCTGTACGGGGCGACCACGTGCCCCACGTCGGAAAGATCGAGCGCGTCCAGGGTGACGTCGCAGGGGCCGTCGATGCGCAGCGGCTCCGCCAGGACAAAGGCGCCGTCGGCATGGCGCAGCCGGAAATAGAATTCGCCGCAATCGCCATTGATCAGCGAGCCGGCGCGGCTGCGCAGCAGCACGCCTCTCAGCCGGGGGGGGTGGCGGTCCAGCGGCTGGTCGTCGATCAGGGTCAGGGGGTTGATGGCCCGGTCGGCCCCATCGCGGATCTCCAGGTGCAGGTGGGCGAAGCCGGCCCCGCTCTCGCCGCTGAAGGCGATGACTTCGCCGCGGCGCACGGCCAGCGGCCTGTCCAGCAAGCGGTCGCCGAAATATCTCCTGCCGCTGCGGATCCGCTCCTGCGAGACGATGGCCGCGATATCGTCGCGGAACCGCTCCAGATGCGAGTACAGCGAGGAGAAACCGCCGGCATGCCTCAGGCGCAGGCTGAGCCCGTAGCCGCGCTGGGTCACGGTGATGCGCTCGATCACGCCGTCGGCGACGGCCATGACCGGGAAACCCGTCCGCTGCAGGGTGCGCATGTCGATGCCGGCATGGAAGTGGTTGGAGCGGAATTCCTGGAAGGTGGAGCTGATGCCGTCCTGGATGGCCAGCGGCCAGCCCCATGAAGGCTTTTGCTCCTGGGCCGGCACGCGGAAGGCCGTCGCGAGCATGAACAGGACGATGGGGATCAAGGCTCTCATCAGGCACTGATTTTATACCTGCCGGCTGGTATTGGCAAGCGGCGGCGCTATTCTACCGGCCCGCCTGGCGCTTGTCCAGGAACAAGCGGATGCGCTCGCGGACCGCCTGGTGGGTGGCGGGATCGCGGAACAGCTTCTGCAGCCCGGACAGGCCCAGGTAAGGGATGACGGCCACCAGCGCCTTGATCGGCGCCTCCGGGTCGTGGGCGATGGCCTCGGCGACGGCAGGGCTCTGGAACCAGGCCGTTTCGCCGAGGGCCCGGTAGAACTGGCTGCGCTCGGGCCCGCGGTTGACGAAGCGCAGCACGACATCCTCGCTGCAGTTGGGGTTCTCCAGGATGGCCTGAAGCAGCCGCGGGTCATTCTCGTCGATGAAAGCCGGCAACAGCGAGTTGGGCGCCATTTTCAGCAGGGAGATCTTCTCGCCCAGGGCCAGGCGCTTGTAGCGCTGCATGAATTCCAGCTCGGCTTTCTTGCGCACGAAGGGGTTGGTCTTGACATTCTTGATGACCCGCACCAGGTCGACGGCGAACAGCTTGCTGAGGATGCCGAGCGCCAGTCCCTGGGGGAACTTGGGATGCTGCGCCAGGTGCAACTGCACGCGGTAATCCCCCTTGTGCCGGCGCTGGATGTCCTCCAGCTCCTCCTGGCTGATGGCGGAGGACTGCAGGCGCTTGATGACGGTCAGGTTATCCAAGTCCGACTCCTCAGTTGACGAGCAGGATGAAGACGCAGACCCAGAGGATGAGGTTGATGGTGAACGGCGGGTCGCTGTAGATGATGTCGGCCGGGCTCTCGCCCTCGCCCTGAGAGTAGGCCAGGAACAGGTAGCGGTAGATGCCGAAGATGACGAAAGGCACCGTGTAAAAGAGCTTGGTGGTATGGAATTTTTGCTGCACGTCCGGGGAGAGGACATACATGATGTAGGAGATCAGGGTGGTGGCGGTGGCGATGCTGATCATCTGGTCGAGAAGACCGAGAGTGTAGTTCTGCAGGGTCTTGCGCGTAAGCGGCTCGCCCGGCTGCCCCTGGAGCTTGATGAGCTCCTGGCGGCGCTTGATCAGGGCCAGGAAGATGGCCAGCAGGAAGGTGGAGATCAGGATCCAGGGATACAGGACGATCGCGTTCACGGCGCCGCCGATCATGACCCGCAGCACGAAGCCCAGGGCGATGCTGATTGAAGCGGAAAACGAGCAGCAGCACGCCGGCCAGAAGCAGCGCGGCGGCCGGCAGGGCGACCCGCACCTCGAGGCGCCCCGCGGCGATGGGACGGTTTTTTTTCAGCGGATGCAGTTGGTCCCTGCCGCGGTCCAGGACGTCGTTGAGGACGTACATCGATCCGGTGACCAGGCTGAAGAGGACGAACGCCAGCAGGCTCCTCCAGATGTAGCCGGTCTGGAACATGTGCAGGGAGAAGATCATCGGGGCGAAGATGAAGACGTTCTTCACCCACTGCTGCGGGCGCAGGGAGACCAGGAAGTATTTCAGGGCTTGCATGGGGGCATTATAGCAATTTGATAAGCCGAAATGCAACCTGGATCAGACGTCAGACAGTAGTAGTTGGCAGGAAAACAGCAATGAATTTCTCATTATTTGGATGATCAAAAACATTTTAACATGTTCCCCAGGAAGGTTTTTTGTATACCCGCTTCAATATAACGCCGAATGCGGTTCTCTTGCTGGCGTCTAACGTCTAACGTCTTTTTTTTCTGCAATACTCGATCAAGGCCCGGGTCGAGCTGTCCTCATCCGCGGCGTCGGCCTCCCCTTTCAGCTTGGGCAGGATGCGCCTGGACAACTGCTTGCCCAGCTCCACTCCCCACTGGTCGAAGGAATTGACATCCCAGATCACTCCCTGGACGAAGACCTTGTGCTCATACATGGCGATCAGCTTGCCCAGCACGCCCGGGGTCAGCTCCTCGGCAAGGATGGTGTTGCTGGGACGGTCGCCGGCGAATTCCCGGAACGGGCGCAGGGGCGCGGGGACATTTTCCGCCGCGAGCTCGGACCGGGTGCGGCCGAAGGCCAGTGCCTGGCCCTGGGCGATGAGGTGGGCCAGCAGCTGTTCGTGGTGGTCGCGGAACGGGTCGCGGGAGCGGCAAAAGCCGATGAGGTCGCAGGGCACGGCCTGCGTCCCCTGGTGCAGCAGCTGGAAGAACGCGTGCTGGCCGTTCGTGCCCGGCTCGCCCCAGATCACCGGGCCGGTGCGATGGGTGACCTTCCGCCCGTCGCGGGCCACGTTCTTGCCGTTCGACTCCATGTCCAGCTGCTGCAGGTAGGCCGGGAAGCGGCTCAGGTCCTGGTCGTAGGGAAGGATGGCGTGGGTGCGGGCGTCCAGGAAGTTGACCTGCCAGGCACCGAGCAGGGCCAGCAGCACCGGCAGATTGGCCTCCAGAGGAGCATTGCGGAAATGCTCGTCCATGGCCGCGGCGCCGCGCAGCAGCTCCTCGAAACGCTCGGGGCCGATGGCCAGCAGCAGCGGCAGGCCGACGGCGGAAGCCAGCGAATAGCGCCCGCCCACCCATTCCCAGAACTCGAAAATGTTCTCGGCGGCGACGCCCCAGTCCAGCGCCGCCTGCGGGCTGGCGGTGGCGGCCGCGAAATGGTAGGCCACAGCGGCGGGGTCGGCAAAATGATCCAGAAGCCAGGCGCGGGCGAAGGCGGCGTTGGCCATGGTCTCCTGGGTCGTGAAGGTCTTGGATGCGATGATGAAGAGCGTGTTCTCCGGCGAGAGGTCGCGCAGCGTGCCGGCCAGGTGCCCGGGATCGAGGTTGGAGACGAAGTGAACGTGCAGGCCCTGGCGGGCGAACGGGCGCAGGGCCAGGCAAGCCATTTGCGGCCCCAGGTCGGAACCGCCGATGCCCAGGTTGACGATGTGGGTCAACGGCTTTCCCCCGTGCCCCGCCCAGCCACCGGAGCGCAGCCTGCCGGCGGCCAGGGCCATCTTTTCCCGCACGCAACGGATGCCGGGCATGATGTCGGCGCCCTGGACCATGACCGGCCGTCCCGAGAAGTCGCGCAATGCCCAGTGCAGCGCGGGTCGGTCCTCGGTGCCGTTGACCTTGGCGGCGGCGAACAGCCCGGAGATCTCCCGCGTCAGCGCGCAGGCCCGGGCCAGCTTGAACAGCAGCCTCAGCGTTTCAGCCGTGACCGGGTTGCGCGAGTAATCGAGGTAGACGCCCTCGGCTTCGAGGGCGAAACGACCGCCGCGCCGGGGATCGGCAGCGAACAGGTCGCGAAGGCCCGTCCTCCTCATGGCGGCCGCGTGCTGGCGCAGCGCCCGCCACTCGGGCATCGTCGACCGGCTCACCCTCTTCATGCGCCTCCTTGCAAAGGTTTATACAATGGCGGCCCGGCAAAGTCAAACCTGGACCGTGCTTGACGGAAAAAGCCCGATGGGGTATAACTGCGCCATGGCCCGTGAACTCTTGATCCAGACCGAATGCGGGGCGTCGGGGGACATGCTCCTGGCCGCGCTGATCGACCTGCTCGCCGCCGGCGACGAGTTCCGCCGGACCTTCGAGAGCATCGGATTGGCCGTCCAGGTAGGCATCGCCGACGTGGAGAAGAATCACCTGCGCTGCAAGCAGGTCACCGTCACGGCGCCGCCGGCGGACCATGGGACGACCTGGCCGCAAATCCAGAAGTTCATCGCCGCCGCTCCCCTCGCCGACGGCGTCAAGGCCAATGCCCTCCGCGTTTTCGCCGCCATCTTCGCGGCCGAGGCGGCCGTGCATGGCGCCGCGCTGCAGGACGTTCACCTGCATGAGGTCGGCGCCGCCGACTCGCTGGTGGACATCCTCGGCTTCTGCTTCCTCTGGGACAAGCTGGGATGCTGCCCCATCTACTTCACCACCCTGGTCACTGGTTACGGCAGCATATCCACCCGCCACGGCGTGCTGCCCGTGCCGCCGCCGGCCGTCCTGCGCCTGGTCCAGGGGCTGGTCTGCCGGGGCGGCGAGGTCGAGGGCGAGCTGCTGACCCCGACCGGCGCGGCCATCCTGGCCACGCTCGGCACCCAGTCCCGCAACGGCCGCACGGGCCGGGTGGCGGCCAGCGGCTGCGGCTGCGGCCACAGGACCTTCGCCACGGTGCCGAACCTGCTGCGCGCCATGCTGCTGGAAAGCGAGGAGAAGGAAGAGGGCGTCTGGGTGCTCGAGGCCAACGTCGACGACGCCAGCCCCGAGCTGCTGGCCCATGCGGCCGAGCGCATCGCCGCCGCCGGGGCCCTGGATATTTTCATCGCCCCCGGCCTGATGAAGAAAGGACGCCCGGGCTTTCAGCTCACCGTCCTCTGCCTCCCGGATAAGCGCGAACAGGTGACCGCCGCTGTTTTCCGCGAGAGCCCCGTCATCGGCTTGCGCCAGCGCTTCTCCGAACGGGTCGTCCTCGCCCGCGAGACGCGCACCGTCCGGGTGGCGGGGCGCGAGCTGCGCCTCAAGGTCAGCTCCTGGCAGGGGCGCCCGGTCAACTGCAAGCCCGAGTTCGCCGACGTGCGCAGCCTGGCCGCCGACCTGGACATCACCGTGAAGGATGCCATGCAAATGGCCATGGGAGCGATTCATGAAGAGCATGGACCTGGAAAAAATTAAGCAGGGGGTGGCGCTGATCCTGGAGGGCGTCGGCGAAGAATGCGGATCGGACCGGCTGAAGGCAACGCCGGCGCGGGCGGCCGCCATGTTCGCCGAGGTGCTTTCGGGCACGGGCAAGGAGCCGGCCGACTTCCTGAAGTGCCTGACCGAGGAAAAGCACGACGAGATGGTCATCCTCAAGGACATCCCCATCTACTCCATGTGCGAGCACCACCTGCTCCCCTTCTCGGGCCGGGCCAGCATCGCCTATATCCCCAAGAAAGGCCGGATCATCGGCCTGAACAACCTCGGTTACCTGGTCGACTACCTGGCCCGGCGCCTGCAGCTCCAGGAGCGCCTGACCAAGCAGATCGCCGACTACCTGGTGCAGGCCCTGGATCCCATGGGCGTGATGGTGGTGATCAAGGCCGAGCACCTTTGCATGACCATGCGCGGCGTCAAGAAGCCCGGCTCGCTGACCATCACCTCGGCGGTGCGCGGCGTCTTCCGCGAGAACCTCGGCCCGCGCCAGGAGGCCATGTCGCTGCTGACGACCCCGGAGAACCGCTAGCCCGGCCGGAAAACTCGATAACGATGAAGGACAAGGAGGAGCCATGACGGAAGTGAAAGGCGTGATCATCCAGTCGACCCCCAAGATCATCCTCGACAAGTTCGGCCAGTACGGCCTGAAGCGCTGGCTGGAGCTGATCTCGCCCGGCGCCCGCAGGGTATTCACGTCCGAGATCAACCCCGAGGCATGGTTCCCGCTGAAGGAGATGCTGATCGAGCCCATGGCCAACATCGCCCAGCTCTTCTATGACTGGGACATTAAAAAAGCCGCCTGGGACTTCGGGCGCATGAGCGCCGACATCCGCTTCCACGGCGTGCTCAAGCTCCTGGTCAAGATCCCCAAGACCAGCGCCCTGATCGAGAAGGCCGGCGAATACCTCTCCGCATACTACCGCCCGACCACGATTTTCGTGCCCGTCAGCGACACGAAGTACTGCCTGGTGCGCATCACGCAATTCCCGGAGATGGACAAGACCACCGAGTTCCGCATCTGCGGCTGGATGGAGCGAGCGCTGGAAATTTCCGGCTGCAAGAACGTGAGGGTGGAGATCACCAAGTCGCTGACCAACTTCCAGCCCGTATCCGAGTACGAGCTGCGCTGGGATTAGGTCTGACCGATCGGCGAGCCATCGCAATTCGTGACGCGTAACGCGTGACGCGTGACGCGGAAGACCAAAAATTCCCTGACAAATCCTTCCCAGTGAAATGAGCTAGGGAGCCAGGCGAAAGGCGGGCACAAAATTGAAATCCGGTTGGTTCGGATCTTGCTCGCTACTTCTTACGTGTTACGCGTCACGCGTTACGCGTTACGGTTTTCCGCAGAGTTCTCAAAAACAGTTCAGTGCAAACGGCATGGCCATGGCCGGGAAGTAGCGCTGGTAGGCCTTCAGCCTGGCACGCACGTCCAGCGGGTTCTCGGCCTTGACCTCCGTCATGTCGAAGATCATCTCCAGCAGGGATTTTTTCTGCGGATAGATGCGCACGCCAAAGCGTTCCTGGGCCGGGATGCGGGCGAGCTTGCGCGCTTCGTCGAGGGCGGCGTTCAAGCCCCCCAGGCCGTCGATCAAGCGCAGCTTCAAGGCTGCGCGGCCGCTCCAGACCCGGCCGCGGGCGACCTTGTCCACTTCGTCCACGCTCATCTTGCGGTTGGCGGACACTTTTTTCAGGAATTCGCCGTAGATGCGCTGCATGTCGCCGAGGACCTTCTGCTTCTCGTTCTCGGTGAACACCTGGTAATCGGAATACATGCCGGCGAATTCCGAGGTCTTCACGATCTCCTTGCTGACGCCGATCTTGTCATAGAGGCCCTTGAGCACGAACTTGCCGGAAATGACGCCGATCGAGCCGGTGATGGTCTCGGGCAGGGCGAAGATCTTGCTGGCCGAGAGCGAGATCCAGTAGCCGCCGGAGGCGGCCACGTCGGACATGGAAATGACCAGTGGCTTCTTCTTGGCCAGCAGCTCGGCCTCGCGCAGGATGACGTCGGAGGCCACCGCCGATCCCCCCGGGCTGTCCACCCTCAGGACGACCGCCTTGACCGCGGAGTTGTTGCGCGCCTGGCGCAGCTGCCAGGCCAGGGTGTCAGCGCCCAGGACCGCGCCGCCGAACAGCGACTCGCCGCCGCTGCCGCCCATGTTGATCTCGCCGGAGGCGAAGATGACGGCGATCTTCTTGCTGCCGCTGAAGGGCAGCGGCGAGCGGGTCTTGGCATATTTCCTGAAATCGACCTCCGGGTAGGTGGCGGGCAGCGAATGGAACAAGTCGTCCTCGTAGCCCAGCGCGTCGACCAGCCCCGCCTTGACGTATTCCTCCTGGGGCAGGGGCGAGCGGTCGAGCACATCCTTGACCTTGGCGGCATCCAGCTTGCGGTTGGCGGCGATGCCTTCGATCACCGACAGGTAGAGGTCGTCGATGAGCGCCTGGGTGGATTCGCGGTGCGCCGGCGTCATGCGCTCCTCGGTGAACGTGTTGCTCGCGGTCTTGTAGTCGCCGATGTGGAAAACCTCGGCCTGGATGCCCAGCTTGGAAAGGGTATTCTTGAGGAACATGGCCTCGGCGCCGATGCCGCTGACCGAGAGCATCCCGCCCTTGAACATGATGACCTTGTCGGCGAAGGAAGCCAGGTAATACTCTTTCAGGCCGCCATCGACGATGAAGGCCGCGACCGGCTTCTTGCTGGCCGAGAATTTTTTGAGCAGGCGCCCGATCTCGTCGATCTTGGCGAACCCGGTCTCAAGGTATTGCACGCGCAGCAGCACTCCCTGGATGCGCTGGTCGCGGGCGGCCCGCTCCAGCTGGTACCAGAGGTCGTGAATGGAGACCGCGCTGCTGGGCATGCCGAGGAAGCGCGTCGGCGCCGTATCGGCCAGGGGGCCGCCCAGGTCGATCTTCAGGTAGGCTTTTTGCGGCACGTAGGGCTCCTGGCTGAACTGCAGGTAGATGAATCCGCCCAGCAGGAACAGGCCCAGCAGGATGATGACGATCACCAGCAAAGCGATCAGTGCGCCTCGTTTCATGTATATCTCCTTGGAAAAATTCTTATTGTAAGACCCTTATACTGTTTTTTATGGGGGGAAGTTTCGTTTTTTGCCTCTTTCCCGATGAAAAGTGATAGTGGTAGTGGTAGCAGGAAAATTGGTGCGCTCTAGTGAACCGCACTGCCTCAAATAATTGTAATTCTTGCCTGAGGCTGTTTACTTGCTGGTTTCAACGCTATCACTACCACTACCACTGATTATCTCGTTTTTTGAGGTATTCAGATAGAGAGCCAGCAGAATGGCGCTGCCCCCCAGCGCCAGGCGCAGCAGGTCGGCCCGCTCGTTGAAAAAAACCAGGGAAACGATCACGGCCAGGGGGATCTTGACATTGTTGAACACGGCCAGAACGCCCGGGGTTACGCGTGAAGCACCAACATTCCAGAGGAAAAATCCCACCCCCGAAGCCAGAAGCCCCAGGTACAGCAGCACCAGCGCCTGGGCGCGATCCAGCCGGGGCACCTGCGACCCCGTGACCAGGAACATGGCCAGGGCGGCCGCCGCGGCACCTCCCAGGTAAAGCCAGGCAAAGGCGTCGCGGTCCCGCCATTCCCTCTTTCGGCGCGCCAGGCGCCTGTACATGACCTGTCCGAGGGCGAAACAGGCGTTCGAGGCCTGGACCAGGGCAAAACCGGCCAGGATCCCGCCCATGCCCATCCCGGAATATACGATCACCGCCGCGCCGGCCACGGCCAGCAGCGCCGTCCAGAAATGGGCCGGACGGAAGCGGTTCTCCAGGACATCGTCGGCCGCGGCCACCAGCAGCGGCGTGAAAATGGTGAACAGGGCCACCTGGTAGGCGGCCAGGTAGCGGAACGACTGGATATAGAACACGTACATCAAGCCGAACTGGATCGCGCCGACGGCCAGCAGGCGCAGCGTCAAGCCCCTGGCGACACGGCGCGGCCGCAGCAGGGGGAGAAAAAGCAGCAGGGCCAGGGCCAGGCGCGCGAAGGCCACGAAGGCGGCGTCGACGCCGCCGAGGTGGTCCTTGACCAGCCCGAATGAAAAAGCCCAGATGAACGACGTGATCAGCAGCAGCGCCATGGGCTGAATATAGCAGATTGTCGGGATTTTGCAAAAGATTCATTGCTTGGAATTTGGAAAATTTCGGTTCACGGTGCAGGGTATACGGTTTACGGCAGGAAGGCAGAAACGTACAGCCCTCCTGTCGGAAAATCGCGGCTTTCTTCCACCGTCAACCGTACGCCGTCTACCATACACCGAGTTCATTTCGATCCCCTGGGGGCTTGCAAAACGCGGGCGGATGTATTATAAATCAATTTATCCTTTAACGATTGCTGCAATCCAAAAGGAGGATGCCATGGTCAATTACGAACCGATCTTCTCAAATATCGCCAGGGGCATGAAGCGCTCGGAGATCCGCGAGCTGCTGAAGCTCACCGCCAAGCCGGGGATCATCTCGTTCGCCGGCGGCCTGCCCGCCCCGGACCTTTTCCCCGTCGAGGAGATCAAGGAAATGTCACGGATCGTCTTGGACCGCGAGGGCAAGACCGCCCTGCAGTACGGCCCCACCGAGGGCGACAACCGCCTGCGCGAGGAGCTGGCCAAGCTGATGCAAAAGGACGGCGTGGACATCACCAGCAATCACCTGCTGATCGTCACATCGTCGCAGCAGGGGCTGGACCTGGTGGGCAAGATCTTCATCGACCCGGGCGACGTCGTCATGACCAGCCGCCCCACCTATGTCGGCGCCATCCAGGCCTTCAACTCCTACGGGGCGAAGATGATCGGCATCGACCAGGACCAGGAAGGGACGCAAACGGCCCTGCTGGAGGCCGAGATCGAAAAACTGGCCGCCAAGGGCAGCAAGCCGAAATTCATCTACGAGATCCCCGATTTCCAGAACCCGTCGGGCATCACCATGAGCCTGAAGCGCAGGAAAGAGCTGCTGCGCATCGCCGAGAAGCACGACCTGGTCATCGTCGAGGACTCCCCCTACCGCCAGCTGCGCTTCGAAGGCAAGACCGAGCCGGCGCTGATCGGCATGAACTCCGAGCGCGTACTATCGCTCTTCACCTTCAGCAAGATCCTGCTCCCCGGCTTCCGCCTGGGCTGGATGGCCGGTCCCAACGAGCTGATCCAGAAAGCGGTCACGGCCAAGCAATCCGTCGATCTATGCTCGCCCCCTTTCAACCAGGCCATTCTCTACGAGTACCTGAACCGCGGGCTGCTGGAAAAGCAGATCACGGTCATCATCAAGGCCTACCGCGAAAAGCGCGATTTCATGCTGAGCATGCTGTCCAAGTACATGCCCAAGCTGCCCGGCCTGTCCTGGACCCACCCCCAGGGCGGCCTTTTCCTCTGGGTCACCCTGCCGGAACACATGGACGCCGGCGAGATGTTCCATGCCGCCATCGAGAAGCAGGTCGCCTACGTGGTAGGCACGGCGTTCTATCCCGACGGCGGCGGCCGCAACTGCTTCCGCATGAACTTCTCCTATTCGAGCATGGCCGAGATCGAGGAGGGCATCCAGCGCCTGACCAAGGTCATCGGCTCGTGGAAGGAAAGCCGGGAGTCGGCGATCATCACGCCGTGAAAAAAAGAAGGGTATAGGGTATAGGTTTTAGGGTATAGGGAAGAAAAGACCCCGATTTATACCTTATCAGACTTGGAAAGATTTCGAAAATCTCTTCAACTTCGAACCTCGAACTTCGAACATCGAACCTAAGGAGAATTTTTCCTGCGTCATCGCTCTACTCGCTGACGGTGAACGGCAGCCAGAGGACCGGCGAGCCGCCATTTTCAAACCAGTCGACGCCCTCGCTGACCATGTCGAGCTTCAGCC
This sequence comes from Acidobacteriota bacterium, assembly GCA_025456205.1. GTDB lineage: Bacteria > Acidobacteriota > Aminicenantia > UBA2199 > UBA2199 > UBA2199. The sequence continues at coordinate 14,687 of JALOLA010000007.1, forward strand.
AGTAGTCCCCGGCCGGCCCCACTGCGGGCAGCTCGATCGTCACCGCGGCGCTCTCTCCGGCGGCCAACGGCCGCGGCAGGGGGGCGCGGGCGAAATTCAGGTCCAGCAGCTTTTTCCCCCTGTCATGCAGCTGGGCCCCCAGCCGCACCCAGCGCCGCCCGGAGAAGGCTTGCGTGAGCCACGGGGCGCCGCCGCGGTTTTTCACCGTGGCCGCCAGCTCCAGCCTCTGGCCGCTCCGCGCGGACAGGCCCGGCACGCGCGTGCGGATGCGGGCGACATGGCGCCGCCGGCGCAGGGCCGAACCGATCTGGCTGGAATCCCATATCTCGTAAAAAATGCGTTTCCAGGCCCGGCTGCCGGCCCGGTATTTTCTGGAGGCCGCACCCGGTGGATGGTCGGTGATCTCCCAGGTCAGGCGGTCGACCCCGGTCCTGGCGGCCAGGCGCCGGGTCCTGGCCATCTGCCAAAAAGAATCGTTCCAGCGGAAAAGAATGTAGCGCCAGTTGATGAATGGCACCTCGCGGCCCAGGCGCCGCTTTTCCGCGGCCAGGGCGGCCATGCTCGCCAGCACCCGGGCGAAATCGCCGCCGCGGCGGTAGCGCTCGTAGGTGCGCTGGTCGGGGCCGTCGACGGAGAACGTGACCTCATCGATCCCCGAGCGCGCCAGGCGCACGGTCTTCTCCGCAGGGAGCAGCTGGCCGTTGGTGCTGGTATAGAGATAAACGTGCGGGTATTTCTCCTTGATGTGCTCGATCATGTCCAGGGCACTGGGGTGAAGGAAAGGCTCGCCGTAGTTGAAGAAATCGAGGCGGCCCAGCTGCGGCCCCACCTCCCCCATCATGGCCGTGAATTCCTCCAGCGGGAAGCTCTTGCGCTCGCGGGTGGCGACCAGGCCCGTCCCCGGGGCGCAGACCGCCTGGTAGCAGTCCAGGTTGCAGACGATGGTGGGCTCGAAAAAGATGCGCGGCAGCACCTCCTGCTCGACGGGCCGCTGCGGCGCAGGCTCGCCTTCGCCCAGGGCCCTCTTCAAGCCGCAGGGCCCGCAGAAAGGGGAGAACCCCTCGTTCAGCTCGCGGCGGATGCGCTTGACCCTTTCGCTGCGCCAGATGTCCAGGAGTCCGGATTCGCGCAGGTGCCCCAGGGGCCGCCGGCCTTCAGGGTCGGCGCAGCCGCAGACCACCTTTCCGTCGCAGAGCACCACCAGGATGTTGAATATCCAGTCGCAGGTGAAGCGGGGCACTAACCGATCTTGTTCTTGACTTCGGACATGATGAGCTTGGAAATGGCCTTCAGGGTATCCACCACTCCGTCGCCCTTGTACGCGACCGCCTCCAGCACCGGCTCCTCTTTTTTTCTCAGGGCGCTGATCAGCTCGTTGGCCGGCGTGACGTTGGGCAGGTCGCGTTTGTTCAGCTGCAGGACATAGGGAATGGAGGCGAAATCGATCTTGTAGTCGCGCAGGTTCTCCAGCATGTCCTGGATGCTCTCCAGGTTGGCCTCGTAGCGCTCGGTCTGGGAATCGGCAACGAAGACCAGACCGTCCACTCCCTTGAGGATCAGCTTGCGCGAGGCGCTGTAGTAGATCTGCCCGGGGACGGTGTAGAGGTGGAAGCGCACCTTGTAGTCCTTGATGGTGCCCAGGTCCAGGGGGAAGAAGTCGAAGAAAAGCGTACGCTCGGTCTCGGTGGCCAGGCTGACCAGCTTGCCCTTGTTGTCCTTCTTGATCTTTTCATAGATGTACTTGATGTTGGTGGTCTTGCCGCTGAGGCCCGGGCCATAGTAGACGATCTTGAAATTGATCTCGCGGGTGGAGTAGTTTAGGAAGGACAAGGTCAGTCTCCAAAAATACGGTCGATATCCTCATCGGAAACCCCCTCGAAGGGAGAGCCGAGCGGGATCTTGTCGCTGGCCTTCAGCTTCTTGTTGATCGTCTGGAAAACCTTGACCAGCTCTTCCAGGGCGCTGCGCACGCGGAAGCGCACGAGGCCGAGATTGGAGGAGTTGTCGAAGATGACCACCAGCATGGTGCGGTCGTTGATCAGCGAGATATGCAGGCATTCCTTGGAGGATTCATTGAGCACGGCGTTGAAATTCTCGATCTTCAGCATCTGGGCGATGCTGTTGATGGCGGCGACGCTGCCGGCGATCAGGGAAGAGATGGAGTTGAGGTTCAGGTCGTCCATCTCGCCCGAGGAGGCGATGCAATGGCCCTCGGAATCGGTGATGAAGACGGCCTTGGCGTTGGTATTGCCCTTCAGCTTGCGAAGAATGTCCTTGATCAGGACGTATTCTTCGTTGTAAATGATAAAGTTTTCTTGCATTTTTTTATTCTTCCCTGCAAATTATAGCATTGCCGGAAAAAAATCACCATCGTCTCCCTTCACCCGCGCCTCCTACTTCACTTCCAGGCGGCCTTCGATGGCCTTGGCGATCGTCACCTCGTCGGCATAGTCCAGGTCGGCCCCGACGGGCAGCCCGAGGGCGATCCGTGAAATGGTAATTTTATACTGCCGGAGAATTTCTGTCAAATAATGGGCGGTGGCGCTGCCTTCGGTGGTCGGGCTGGTGGCCAGGATGACCTCGCGGAAGCCGCCGCCGCGGATGCGCGCGACCAGGCCGGCGATGCGCAGCTCGTCGGGGCCGATGCCGCGGATCGGCGACAGGTTGCCCATCAGGACATGGTAGTGGCCGCGGTACAGGCCGGTCTTCTCGATGGCGTGGATGTTGAACGGCGCCTCGACGACACAGATCTTCTCATGGTCGCGCTCGGGGTCGGAGCAGATCTCGCAGGGATCGACGGAGGTGATGTTGTTGCAGCGCGAGCAGTAGAAGGTCTTCTCGCGGGCCTGCACGATGGCATCGGCCAGGGCCAGCGCGTGCTTGCGGTCGCTGCGCAGCAGGAAGAAGGCGATGCGCTGCGCCGACTTGCGGCCGATGCCGGGGATCTTCTTCAGTTCCTCGATCAGCCGGGCCAGCGGCGGCGTGTATTCAGCCATGGCGCCTTGCCGGCATCACAGCGCCCCGAAGGGAAAGCCGCCGGCCCCTCCGGCCAGGCCGCCCAGGCTGTTCTTCAGCTTATCCTCGACCTTGGCCCGGGCATCGTTGACCGCGGCCAGCACCAGGTCCTGCAGCATCTCTACATCGGCGGGGTCGACCGCCTCCGGCGCGATGCGCAGGGACTTCAGCTGCTTGTGCCCGTCCATGCTCACCGTGACCATGCCGCCGCCGGCGTGGCCCTCGACCAGCAGGGCGTCCATCTCCTCTTCCATGCGCTTGGCCATGTTCTGGGCCATGCCCATCATCTGGTTCATATTGGGGATCTTAGGCATCTTTTCCTCCCTTAACGCTCTCGACGGCGATGACGCTGCCCTTGATCTTGTCCTTGAGGCTCTTGATCTTCTTATCGTTCTTCAGTTCCTGAACGACCCGCTCGCCATCATCCTTCGCCTGGCCTTCCTTGAGGACGATCTCCAGGCCGAGTTCCCGGCCGGCCAGCTCCTGGGCCAGCTGGTTCAGGTAGGCCCGGTTCTCCTTCATCATCTTCCAGGCGTTTTCCAGTTGGGCCGCGACCTCGATGAACAGGGTGTTGCCGCGCAGCTCCAGGCGCGAGGAGGTCAGCACCGACGCCATGCGCGGCTTTTCGCGGTCGACGCGCGCCTTGAGCTCGGGCAGCCAGTCCGCTTCCCCGCTCCTGGGGGCCGGGGCTTCGACGGCGCGGGGGGCGGCGACGACCGGTGCTGGCGGCGTATGAGCGGGCGCAGCGACCGCGGCGCCGGGCCGCGCGTCGCGGAGGCGCTTCAGGTAATCCTCGATGCTCACCAGGGCCGAAAAATAGCTCAGCTTCAGGAACATGTATTCCAGGATGATGGAAGGGTGCTCGGTATTGCGGATCGTCTGCTCCAGCTCCTTCACGGCGTTGAAGAAGCGCAGCAGCTCGACCTCGCTGACATCCTTGACGATCTCGCGGATCACCGCCACGTTCTCGGGGTTGAGGTTGTGCAGGCGCTCGGAATCGGGGATGGACTTGATGACGATCACGTCGCGGATGAAGCGCAGGTATTCGGTATAGAAGAAGCGCAGGTCCGTGCCGCGCTCGATCAGCTGGTTGACCTGCTCGATGATGCCCTTGCGGTCCTGGGTGAAGACATTGCGGGTCAGGGCGATGAAGGTCTCCTCGGCGATGATGCCCAGGATGGCCACCACATCGTCGTCCTTGACGTCACCGTTGGCGATGGCGATGGCCTGGTCGAGTATCTTCTTGGCGTCGCGCAGGCTGCCCTCGGCCGAGCGCGAGATCAGGTAGAGGGCGTAATCCGAGACCTTGATCGCCTCCTTCTGGCAGATGTCCTTCAGCACCTGCTTGATCACCTCGAAAGGGATGCGCTTGAACTCGAAATGCTGGCAGCGGGAGACGATGGTGGCCGGTATCTTGTGGAAATCGGTGGTGGCCATGATGAAGATGGTGTGCTCCGGCGGCTCCTCGACGGTCTTGAGCAGGGCGTTCCAGGCCGCGTTGGACAGCATGTGCACCTCGTCGATGACCACGATGCGGTAGCGGTTCTTCAGCGGCTTGTACTTGACCGTCTCGCGCAGGCTGCGCACCTCGTTGACGCCGTTGTTGGAGGCGCCGTCGATCTCCATGTAGTCGGCGGAATTGTCCTCGGTGATCTCGATGCAGGTCTGGCACTGGTTGCAGGGCTCGATGGCCGGTCCTTTTTCGCAGTTCAGCGCCTTGGCCAGGATGCGGGCCGAGGACGTCTTGCCGACGCCCTTCATGCCGGAAAAGATGAGGGCCGGGTAGACCTTGTTCATGGCGATGGAGTTCTGCAGGGTCTTGCTGATGCTGGCCTGGCCGATCAGGTCGGCGAATCTCTGCGGCCGGTATTTCCGGGCTAGGGCAAGGTACATTTTATTTTCTCTTTCATTTAAGGCTCAGGAAAACCCGGTCACCTGCGGAATTCTACTTATTGCTGCTACCTCTCGGTCCTGGCAAGGTTCGTAGGTCCGCACCGCCGGGCTCCTGAGCCTTTTTTCCTTTTTTACGGGGCTTTCCGGCCCCAGGGGGAACAGGCATCATCGGAGAGGGTGGGATTCGAACCCACGGTACCGTTTCCAGTACACACGCTTTCCAAGCGTGCTCCTTAAACCGCTCGGACACCTCTCCAGGCAAGAAGCCATTTTATAATGGATCGCCGCGGAAAGCAAGAGCCCGTTCAAACTTGACGGGGTCGGCGGTCCGTCGTTGCAGAAGAACCCCGTTCACGATGCGCGGTCGATGTTGGCCGCGCCATTCCGCATCCCAGGCCGCGGGCAGCGCGGGGATCCCGAATTTCCATGAACCGGGGCCGCCAACAAGGATACAGGCACCTGCCTTCTTAGCCGCCGACAAGCACGTCGAGCAGGCGCAGGAAGGGATCCAGCCGGTAGCCGGAGCGAGCGGCCAGGGCGGGCAGGAAGTTCATGAAGTCGACGACCTCGGCGGCCGTGTCCTTGGGTTCCCGGGGCGAGCGGCTTTCGCGGCGCGCGAGTTCCCAAAGGAGATGGATGTTCAAGCGCTCGCAGTACAGGGCAAAGGCCTCGCCATGGAAGAACACCTCCTCCTGGAAGCGGTTCACCTGCAGGAGCGCCTGGCTTTCCGGATCGTCGAGGACCTCCTTGATCAGGAGGGCGCATTCGCCGGCCACGGTTCTCCCGCCCCTGTCCAGCCGCGCGGCGCGATCGGCGATGGTCGCGGCGAGCGCGCACAGGTTGGCGGTCAGGAGGGCGTAGCTCGCGGCGTCGGCAGCGGCGATCTCCCAGGAGCGCAGGATCCCGGCCAAGACCTGGTCGAGGCGCAACTCGCCATAGCGCGGGCGAAAACCCGCTCCCGCCATGGCCCGGCGCAGAAAGATCCAGAGGATCAAGAGCTTTTCGCCATGCGGGAAACCGCTGATCCGTTCCGCCAGGAATTCCCGGGCGCCGGCTCCCCCGCCCTCCTCCGCCTTTTCCCCTGTCCCCAGGCTGCGCAGGAACAACAGGTCTTCCAGGACCCCGGCGACGGCCTGCCCGCGGCCGCGCTCGGCTCCGTTCGGTGCGGCGAGGGCTGCCCAGGCGGCGATGCGTTCCTCGAGCTCCTGCCACAGCAGGTTCTCCTCTTGGCTTCCCTGCGGCCCGTGAAATGTCGCCTGCAGGCGCCGCATCAGCTCAGGCCGGCAAAGGCCGCGCAGGGCCTCATGGAGCGGCAGCAGGGCCATTTCCCTGTGGGCGTCGTCCATGCTGGGCACGCCTCTCCCCTGCAGGTAGGCGCACAGGGCGGAAAGGCGGCCCTCGGCGTCGTCGGCCAGCTCGCGAAAATCAAGGAAGACATGGGACCGGTAGGCGGACAGCTCGAGGAACATGCCCGAGGTGCACAACTCGCCGCAGGCGCGGATGTACTCCCGCCCGTCGGCCAGGTCGCGGAACACGACGTACCATCCAGGCTCGTTGCGCAGCAGCAGTCCCCTGCCGAGGTCCTCCTGGCGGAGGGAGCGGGGGCCGCCGAGGGGATCCTCGGAAGCAAAGGCGGCCGAGACGCGGATCCAGCCCGCCGTGGAGGCGTAACGGTTATGGACCACCACCAGGGAGCGCTCGCCCTCGTGGCGATTGGAAAAGGCGATCACGTTCTCGTCCACGGCTCCGCCTTCCCCGTAGAAGTCATAAAGGAGGAAGTCATCCACCCCGGAAAAGATGGCCCGGCGGTGCAGCAGCGGGAAGATCTGGCGCTCGTGGCGCCGTAGCAGGTGCTCGTCGGCGCGCTCGTCCAGGTAGGCGCGGCGGTATTCCATGCCGTACTTCTCCCTGAACCCCTCGACCTGGCCATGGCCGAACATCGGCAGCCCCGGCAGCGTGGCCATCAGGGTGCAGGCCACGAAATACTTGTCGCCGGCGCCGAACTGCTCCAGCGCCGTCTCCTCGTCGGGATTGTTCATGAAATTCACGTAGCGCTTGAGGATCTCGGGGTTGAACTCCAGGGTGTTCTTCAGGGACAGGCGGAACTTGGCGTTCTCCTCCATCTTGAGGAAGTTCATGAACGCGCTGTTGTAGACCCGGTGCATGCCCAGGGTACGCACGAAATAGGACTCCATCAGCCAAAAGGCCTCGGCCAGCAGCAGCGTGTCGGGGTTCTCCCGGGCCATGCGGTCGACGACCTCGCGCCAGAACTCCCAGGGCATGAGGTGGTTGAAGTTCTCCTGGGACATGCCCAGGCCGGCCCGTGACGGGATATCGCCGCCCGTGCCGGGGTGCGGGAACCACAGGCGCTGGAAGTGCTTGCGGGCCAGGGTCATGGCCGCGTCGAAGCGGATAATGGGGAACTTGCGGGCCACGTCGAGGATGGTCTGCACTACCGCCTCGCGCACGTCGGGCCGCAGGTAGTTCAACTGGGCCGTGTCATTCCAGGGCATGCGCGTGCCGTCGTTGCCGTGGTAGATGTAGCGCTCAGCACCGCTGTGGCGGTCGACCCTCTTGAAGACGACGGCGGCATCGCTGCGGTCATAATAATGGTCTTCCAGGTAGATGCCCACCCGTGGGTCGCTCGAAAGGTCCTCGCCGCTGAAGCGGTAGGCCGGGAACGGGCTATGGTCGAGGGAGATGAACCATTCGGGGTGCTCCATGACCCAGGGGGAATCGATGCCCATGTGGTTGGGGACCATATCGGAAGCCAGGCGTATGCCCCGCGACCAGGCGCGCCCCTTCAGGTTCTCCAGGGCGGCGTCGCCGCCCAGGTCGGCGGCGATCTCGTAGCGGTACAGGGAATAGGCCGACGCCATGGCCTCGGGGTTGCCGCACTTTTGCTTGATGCGCCGCGAGGCCGGGCTGCGTTCCCAGACCCCGATCAGCCAGAGCCCGGTGAAGCCCCGGGCGGCGAGCAGGTCCAGCTCCTCGTCGGGGACCTGGTCCAGGGTGGCGATGGGCCTGTGGTATTTTTTTTCGAGCTGGTCCAGCCAGACATAGACGGTCTTGGCCATCAGGACCAGGCACGGCATCCATTCGCGGTCGGGGGAGAACCGCTCCGCCTCCTCGCCGGGGGATCCGGCCTGGCCATCGGCTCCGGCCGCGAATACGGCCGCCGGGCCGGGCCCGGGGAAAAAAGTCTTTTCATCCTCGCGGATCAGGTCCATGCCGGACAGCAGGCGCTCCAGGAACTTGCCCAGCAGCAGGCCCCATTTCTCGCGGATGTACTGCAGCTGCCCCGGCAGCGAGTCGGGGAAGGCCAGCGCCGGGGCCCGCAGCATGTCGATCAGCTTCTGGCCGTCCGGGCCGAAGGCCGGCAGCCGCGAAAACAGGTCCCGGGCCACGTCCATGAGCCGCGGGTAGACGGTCTCCCGGGACAGGCCGCTGTCGTCGAACAGCTCGCGGAACGGGGAAAAGGCGGGATTCACGTTCGCCAGCCAGAGCAGCAGCATTTCCTCGAGAACGGTTTCCCGGTTCGCGATCCCCTGCGTCGTTCCCAGCAGGTACTCATCGGGGGCGACGCGCTCCTGGTACACCGCCTGCGGGGGAAAGTCGCGGCAGAAACGGGCCAGGGCCTTGCGCACCTCGGTTGCTCCCGCCAGGCGCTCGGCTTCCACCAGGAATTCCGCGAAAGCCCCGGGGCGCGCCTGGGCGACGTACAGCGCCACGACGTGATGAAGGATCTCGTCGATCAGGCCCATGGCGTTCAGCGCCCCGGCCCGGATCGGCTTCTCCGCGGCATCGGCGCCGCGCAGCTCGTTGAGCTTCTGGGCGAAGATGCGCACGGCCTGGTAATCCGCCAGCACCACGTTGCCCGAGAGCGAGAACAGGGCCTGGTTGAACTGGCAGCGGCTGCGGCAGGAGCGGGAAACGTGGAATTCCCTGGGAGCGGCCGCCGGCCTGAACCCGGGGGGCCGGGCCTCCAGCCGGTCCAGCTTCAGCTCGAGCAGCGTCGCGCCCGCCGGCATCGTTCCCGCGGTTTCAGTTCTCGACAATGTCTCCTGCCTGGTCGAAATCGACCTCGCGCACCCGCTTCTGGTCGCGGCGCAGCTCCACATGGGTGCGGATGTCATCCATCAGCTTCCTGGCGCGGGGAACGGCCCGGAGCACGATCTCCGGGTTGGAACGGTCCGAAGTGAGGATGTTGACGTTCCCCAGGCGGAAGAGGCGGAAGAAGAATGGCGCTTCCAGCGTATAATCCTTGACGCGGTACAGCTCGAGGGCGCTGCATTTTTTCGACAGGATGCCGCTGGTGATCTTTATCCTTTCGCTGGTGACCTCGTAGCGCAGGGACTTGACCAGGATGATCTTGATCAGGGCGTAGGCCGGGGGGACCAGCAGTATCACGAAGGCGGGCGCCAGGGCCGCAGGGCCCAGGGGTCTCAGCTTCTCCCAGAGGACGACCAGTGCCGCCAGCAGGGCGGAAAAGGCCAGGCCGCTCAGGACAAAGGCGCCCAGATTGACGATTTGCGAAGAATTTCCCGACCAGATCGACTTTTCTTCCATGCTGCGACCTCCTTATGATCCAGCGACCGGCAGGCCTCACGATACCATACTCACCCGAAAAAGGGAATGAAGAGCCGTCCGCTCAGTCGCGGGGATCGCCGGCCGGCACTGGTTTCCAGAAAACGAACAGCAGCAGGGCCAGTGCGGCCATGGCGGCGCCGAAATAGAAAGGGGCCGCGGGACCGAAGCCCGCCCAGGCGCCGGACCCGCTCCAGAGGAAGCCGGCCAGGAACGAGGCCGGGAGGTCGGTGATCCCGAGCACGGCGTTGTAGGTGCCATAGGCCATGCCGCGCGATGCGGCGGGGACCAGGTCGGCCACCATGGCCTTGGCCGTGCCATAGCTCAGGCCGTAGTAGGCGCCATAGATGACAAAGAGGATGACGATATGGACGGCCGAACGGGCGAGGGCCAGGCCGAGGTAGGTCAAGGCGTACAGCGCCCAGCCGGCCATGATGAGGCCCCGGCGGCCGACGCGGTCCGACAGCCTGCCGGCGGGAAGCGAGATCAAGGTATAGACGAAGTTGAAGGCGAGCAGCATGGCCAGGATGCCAACAACGGGAATGCCCCGCTCCTGGGCGCGCAGGATGATGAAGGCGTCGGAAGAGTTGCCCAGCTCGAAGATCCCGACCATGACGACGAAGTAGCGGAAATCCCTGCCCAGCGACTTGAAGCCGAACCCGGGGCGGGCGGCGGAGCCGGCGACGACGGTTTCCCTGGCCCCCCAGGCCAGAATGGCCACCCCGGCAAATGCCGGCAGAAGGCTGGCCAGGACGATGAGCCGGAACGTCCCGGCCAGCAGCTCGCCGCTGCCTTGTTGCATGAACCAGACGATGGCCAGGGCGATGGCCAGGCCGCAGAAAGCGCCGGCCGTGTCGGCGGCGCGATGGAAGCCGAAGGCGTAGCCGCGCTGGGCGAGCGGCGTGGAATCGGCCACCAGGGCATCGCGCGGGGCGGTGCGCACCCCCTTGCCGATGCGGTCGCCCCAGCGCGCCGCGGCCACGACCCCCCAGGAATTGGCGAAATAGAACAACGGCTTGAAGAAGGCCGAGAGGGCGTAGCCCAGGACGGCCGGCAGTTTTCTTCTGCCGATGCGGTCGGAGAGCCACCCGGAAAACAGGCGCAGCAGACTGGACGTGGACTCGGCGACCCCTTCGATGAGGCCGATGACGGCGGTCTTGACGCCCAGGACGTTCTTCAGGAAGAGCGGCAGGAGGTTGATCACCATCTCGCTGGAAACATCGGTCAGGAAGCTCGTGGCCGCGACGACCCTGACATTGCGCGGCAACCTCGCGCCGTGATCTTTTTCAGCCATGCCTACTCCTCTTGAGGACCAGGAAGCGTGATTATATCGCAAACGGACGGCAGGCGGAAATTTACTCGCCGCCGGGATTCTGCTACAATGCCGGTAACCATGAAGGATCAACCCTCTTCCCCTGCCGCCTGGCTCTTGGCCGCCCTGCTGTTCCTGTCTCCGGGCGCGGCCCGCGGCGAGGAGAAAAAATCATTGGTGCTGGCCGCGACCATCTTCCCCGCCGCCGACATCGTGCGCCGCGTCGCCGGGCCCGAGGCCCGCGTCATCCAGGTGCTGCCGCCCGGGGCTTCCCCCCATACCTTCGACCTGACACCGGGGCAGGTCCGGCAGCTCCAGGATGTCCGCCTGGTCTTCAAGATCGGCGGCATCGACGACTGGATCGACGGCATCGCCGAAAGCCTGCCGCGCGCGGCCATGGTGACCCTGGACAAGGACATCGCCCTGCGGCCCGCCCATGAGGATGGGCACCGGCACGACGGGCATGGCCCCGGCCATGAGCAGGAGCACGACCCGCATTACTGGCTCAGCGCCGCCAACGGCGCGATCATGGCCCGCACCGTCGCCGCGGCATTGGCCGCTCACGACCCCGTCCATGCCGGCCGCTATCGCGAAAATTACCGGCGCCTGGCCGGCGAGCTGTCGGCGCTGCACGGGGAGCTGCAAAGGGAACTGGCCCGCCTGGAGAACCGCAACCTGATCGTTTTTCATGACGGCTGGCGCTATTTCGCCGCCGCCTACGGCCTGCGGATCGCTGCCGTTTTCCAGCCAGCCCCGGGGCGCGAGCCCACGCCCCGCGAACTGCAGGGACTCTACGCCCAGGCCCGGCGCCTGCGCATCAAGGCCGTTTTCTCTGAGCCGCAGCTGCCGGCGACGAGCCTGCAGCCCCTGCTGCGTGACCTGGGCCTGCGGCTGGTCGTCCTTGACCCCCTGGGCGGCGCCGCGGCCGGCGATTCCTACGCGGCGCTGCTGCGCCGCATTGCGTACGCCGTGCGCCAAGGCCTGGAGAACTGACCCGTGCCACCGGTCCTGGAGGTGAAGGACCTGACCGTGCGCTTCAACGGCAACTTGGCGCTGGACCGCATCAGCTTCACCATCGAGAAGGAAGCGATCATCGCCGTGATCGGGCCCAACGGCTCGGGCAAGACCACCCTGCTGAAGGCCATCCTCGGCCTCGTCCCCTGCCAGGGCCAGGTCCGCCTCTTCTCCCGGCCGTTGCGCCAGGTACTCCCGCAGGTGGGCTATGTGCCGCAGCGCTTCGCCTTCGACAGCTCGTTCCCGCTGACGGTCGAGGAATTCATCAATCTCACCTGCCGTACGCCGGAAAAGCTCCCGCTGCACGGGGTGCTCGACGAAGTGGGCATGACCGAGTTCAAGGGCAAGCTGATCGGCGAGCTGTCCGGGGGACAATTGCAGCGCGTGCTGCTGGCCCATGCCCTGCTGCACCGCCCGCGCATCCTCTTCCTCGACGAGGCGACCAGCGGCATCGACATCGAGGGCCAGAGCGATTTCTATTCCACCATCCAGCGCCTGAACCGCGAGCACGGCGTGACCGTGATGATGGTCTCCCATGAGATCAGCATGGTGTACAAGTTCACCGACCGCATCATCTGCCTGAACCGCGACCTGGTGTCCCACGGCGAGACGCGCATTGCCCTCACCGCAGAGGTCCTGAAAAAGCTTTACGGGGACAACGCCGACCTGAAGAGCCACGATCATGACGCCCACGCCGGGCATGCGGAGCCCCATGCCTGACCTGCTGCTGCTGCCGTTCATGCAGCGTGCCATCCTCGCCGGCCTGGTGCTGGGCCTCCTTCTCTCCTACCTGGGCATCTTCGTCACCCTGCGCAAAATGGCTTTCTTCAGCGACGGCATCGCCCACGCCGCCCTGGCCGGCGCCGCCATCGGCCTGCTGACCCGCTTCAGCCCGCTGCTATCGGCGCTGGCCTTCAGCATGCTGCTGGCCGCCCTGGTCTACTGGCTGGAAAAGAAGAGCAGCCTGTCCAGCGACGCCATCATCGGCATCATGTTCACCAGCGGCATGGCGCTGGGAGTGGTGCTGATCAGCCTGCGCCCGGGATACCAGCCCGAGCTGATCAGCTATCTCTTCGGCAACATCCTGGCCATCCGCCGCGTCGACCTGGCCCTGATCATCGTCCTGGCCGCCGTCATCCTGGCCTTCATCTTCAGCCACAAGCGCAAGCTGACGCTGCTGGCCCTGGACCGCGAAATGGCCTGCATGGCGGGCATCAACCCCGACCTGTACGAACTGCTGCTGTACATCATGCTGTCCTGCGCCCTGGTGCTGGGCATCCGCATCCTGGGTGTCATCCTGGTCAGCGCCATCCTGATCATCCCCGTATCGACCGCCCGCCTGCTCAGCCGCTCCTTCAAGACGCTGACCTGGCTGACCGTGCTGATCGCCGAGTTCACGGTCATGGCCGGCCTGGTCCTGTCCTACTTCCTGGACCTGCCCACCGGCGCGGTGATCGTGCTGACCGGCAGCACCATCTTCTCCCTGGCCTTCCTTGCCGCCGCGCTGCGCAAGCGGTCCCTCCGGCTTGCCGGCGGCGGCCATGGAAAGCAAGGCCGCAGCGAATGAGATAATCCGCAGCAGGGTCGTATTTATTCAATGGCAGAAAGGAGAACAGTATGAAAAAAAAGATCTGCATAGTTCTATTCATGGCCGCATGGTTGGCGTTTCCCGCTTTCTTCCTGGGCGGCGTTCCCGACCAGGCGAAGCCGCAGGCGCAGGTCCAGGTGAGTCAGGCGCACCTACTGCTGCGCCCCGACCTGGCCATCGAAAAGATCTGGATCGTCAAGGCGGGCTTTACGACTGTTGCGGTTCCTCCCCAACCGGTGACGGTATTGAAAAAGGGTCAAAAATACCTTTTCTACTGCAGGTACAAGAACACCGGCAGAAGCCTGAACGGGGTCTGGAAGCTCGGCTACTATATCGACGGCCAGATGGTATGGAACCAGTATTGGGGGAACGTCCCGGCCGGGGGGGTTCAGATCAGGCATATCGAGTATGTCCCGACGACGACCGGCGCCCACACCTATATGTGCCGCCTCGATTACGACCAGGAGGTCGCAGAACAGAACGAGACCAACAACAAGGCCCAGATCGCCTTCACGGTCATCCAGTAACCCATAGGCAGTTCGCATGTTCGGATTGACAGTTTTCAGGATGAATGCTATAATTCCATTCGGGTTCCTCAGTAGCTCAATCGGCAGAGCGGATGGCTGTTAACCATTAGGTTGGGGGTTCAAGTCCCTCCTGAGGAGCCATTTTTTTGAACTTCCGGTCCGATCTTTCAGTCCCAGTCATGCTTCTTTTGCAAATCCGGGAAAATCGCATATAATGGCCGCATGGCGGTGGATTACAAAAAGCTTTTCTTGAAGCCCCACGAGGAGAAGCGCATCCTCGACGGCGAATTCTGGGCCTATGACAACGAGATCCGCGGCAGCCTGAAGGCCTTTCATCCCGGCGAGCTCTGCCGCCTGTACTCCTCCGAGGAGATGTACATCGCCACCGGCTACGTCAATCCCCTGTCGACCATCGCCTTCCGCGTGCTGAGCTACGACCCCGAGGCGCTGATAGACCGAGACTTCCTGCGCCGGCGCATCCTGGAGGCCGACCGCCAGCGCCTGGCCCTGCGCCCGCAGAACGCCTATTACCGGCTGGCCTACGCCGAGGCCGATTTCCTGCCCGGGCTGGTCATCGACCGCTTCGACGACTATTTCATCATCCAGGTCACCACCGCCGGCATGGAGAATTTCAAGGACGACGTCTTCGCCGTCATCGGCGAGATGTATCCCGGCGCCGTGCTGGTCGAGAAATCCTTGGCGAGCGCCCGCGAGAAGGAGGGGCTGCCGCTCTGCAACCGCATGGCCGCGGCCGGCGCCCCGGAAGAGAAAGTCATCGAGGTCAATGGCCTGAAGTTCCGCGTCGATTTTCTCAAGAGCCAGAAGACGGGCTTTTTCCTCGACCAGCGCGACAACTACATGCTGCTGGCGCCCATCGCCGCGGGCAAGGAGGTCCTGGACGCCTTCGCCTATGCCGGCGCCTGGGGACTGCACGCCTGCCGCTTCGGGGCCCGGCACGTCGAGTTCCTCGAGATCTCCGGCGAGTACCTGAAGCAGGCCCGGGAGAACGCCGCCCTGAACGGCTTCGCCGCCGACCGCCTTTCCTTCGTCCAGGACGACGCCATCAAGGTGCTCAAGGAGATGAGCAAGGCAGGCATCCTCAAGGACATCGTCATCCTCGATCCGCCGGCCTTCGTCAAGTCCCGCGCCAAGCTGCTGGAGGCCAAGCGCGGCTACAAGGAGATCAACCTGCGGGCGCTGAAGATGGTCCGCCCGGGAGGCTACCTGGTCAGCTGCTCCTGCTCGCATTTCCTGCCCCGTGACGAGTTTATCGAGGTGATCCATGACGCCGCGCGCGACGCCCGCCGCCGCATCAAGCTGATCGAGCTGAAAAGCCAGCCCTACGACCATGCCGTGCTCCTGCCGCTGTTCCAGTCCGAGTATCTCAAGTGCGCCTTGTTCTATGTATATTAAAACAAATTGGATATATGTAGGGGCGGGTTTCAAACCCGCCCGTACATGAAGAAGATGCAATGACAATACACGATCAAATCCATCAAACGAAACACATTTTCGGCCCCGTGCCTTCGAGGCGCCTGGGCATCTCCCTGGGCCTGGACATCATCCCTTTCAAGACCTGCAGCCTGGACTGCCTGTACTGCGAATGCGGCCGTACCTCCCGGCTGACCTGCGAGCGGCAGAGTTTTTTCCCGCCGCAGCGCCTGCTGGATGAGCTTAAGGCGGCGCTGCCCGCCATCCCCCGCCTCGACTTCATCACCTTTTCCGGCTCCGGGGAACCGACGCTGAACTCCGACCTGGGCGGACTGATCGCCGAGATCGGCCAGCTCGGCGCCGCCCCGATCGCAGTGCTGACCAACGGCACCCTGCTCGGCCGTGCCGATGTCCGCCGGGAGTTGCTGGGGGCCGACGTCGTGCTGCCCTCTCTCGACGCGGCCCTGGGTTCCAGCTTCGCCCGCATCAACCAGCCGTGCCCGGGGCTGGACCTGCAGGGCATGATCGCCGGCATGGAGGCCTTCCGCCGCGAATACGCCGGCAGGATCTGGATGGAGGTATTCATCCTCAAGGGTATCAACGACAACGACGCCGACCTGGCGGCGCTGCGGGAGGCCCTGCTGCGCATCCGCCCCGACAAGGTGCAGCTGAACACCCTGGACCGCCCGCCGGCCTACCCGGGCGTCGAGTCCGCGGATTTCACCCTCCTGGAGAGCGTGCGCCGGCGCTGGCCCGGGCTGCCGGTGGAGATCATCAAGCGCGCCGGGCGCCGCGAAGAGATCCCGGCGTTCAGCCTCAACCTGGAGAACAGCCTGCTCAACACCATCCGCCGGCGGCCGCTGACCCTGGACGACCTGGTCGCCCTTACCGCCAAGGACGAGGATGAACTGCGCCGCTACCTGGATATCCTGGAACGGGAAAAAAAGATCCGTCCGGTGATCGAGGGCGGGCATATTTTTTATCGCCTGTGGCCTTCCGGAGAGAACTGAGACGAACTAGTCGATCCGTTCCTTGATGCGGCCGTTGCGCAGGATGATGAACTTGTCTCCGAAGAGCTCCAGCAGCTTGCGCTTCAGCCCCAACAGCTCGGGGTCGCGGACGTCTTCCCTGGCCACCGGCCTTTCGTCCAGGTACCACTCCTCCTGGAAACCCCGGTCTCCTGGCATGTGGACGTATTTCCTGTGGTTGAGCTGCACGCCGCGGTGCTTGGCCTGGATCATGACGTCCTTGAACTCCTTCTTCAGCACGATCTCCCCCGTTCCGGGGACCAGCTCGATGACCTTCATGATCCCCGGGTAGGCCATGCGCACCCGGTCCTTGATGTAGGGCGTCTCGGGAGTGTACCACAGCTCGGTCTCCATATAGGCCGGGTAGCCGGAGAAGGGGCCGCCGCGCATGACCGGCAGCAGCGAACGGCCCTTGAAGGTGGAGGGCGGCCGGATGCCGGCCAGGTCGAGGATGGTGGGGGCGATGTCGATGTCGCGCACGGTCGGGACGATGCGCCGGCCCGCGAAGCTCTCGTAGGGCGAGCAGACGCCGAAGGTCATGCCGTTGGAAAAGGGGCCGCGCAGGTGGTCGCCGTGGCCGGTGCCGTAGCCGTTCTCATAGAGGCTTTCGCCGTGGTCGGAAAAAATGACGATGATGGTGTTCTTTTCCAGGCCGCTCTTTTTCAGGAACGTCAGCATCTCCCCCACCTGGTCATCGAACATGCGCACCGCCCCGTCATAGAGGGCGACGACCTGCTCCCTGTCCGCCGGGCTGATATCGAAGCCCGAGTAGGTCTTCATCATGTCGACCTTGCGGTACTTGTGCGGGCCGCGGTACGACTTGTCGGCGTAGAGCTGGTAGTACGGATACTGGCTGCCGTAGGGGAAATGGGTGTTGGAGCTGAAATAGAACATGAAGAAGGGCTTGCCGGACTTCACCGCGTTGCGGATGAACTTCTTGCTGGTATGGGTCACGTAGTAGGGGTCGATGTTCAGCGGCATCAGCCACATCACCGGGAAGAGGCGGCGGCCGACGGGGTTGATGAGGACGCTGAGCAGGGAATAATGGAATTCCAGGCAGCGCTGGCGGATCAGGTTCTGCAGGGTGAGGCTCGGCGCCTGGATGTGGTCGAAGCCGAAGCCCAGGCGGGCGAAGATATCCCCGGCGAAATCGCTGATCATGCCCGTGTCGTAGCCGGAGCGCTTCAGGGCCTGCACCAGCGTGGGCAGCTTCAGTTCCAGTTCCTCGGGCCTGGGGAACATGTGGCGCACCTGGTGGTCGGGCGGAAAATTCGATGTGAGGACGGATGTGAACGAGGAGAAGGTGCGGGCCAGGGACGACTTGGCGTTGAGAAAATTGGCGCCGCGCGCCAGCAGGCGGTCGATGTTGGGCGTGGGGCGGTGATAACCGTTGTGGGAAAGATGGTCGGGGCGCAACGAGTCGCTGCCCAGCACCAGGATGTTGGGACGTCCGCCGGTGCCCTGGGCCTGGACAGCGGCGGTCCGGAAGGGGTAAACGAAGGCCGCTATCGCGGCGATGACGGCCAGCCCCTGCAGCGGACGCCTCTTCCTCCAGGCGACCGCCATGATCGCCAGCGGCAGCAGCGTGTGGACCGTCCACAGGGGGAGCGTGTCGGTGATGAAGACCTGCAGCTTCATCAGCAGCCCGCCCTTGGCATAGAGTGGCTCGACGAAAAGCTGGGGCGACACCTTGATCGCCCGCAGCAGGAACCATGACCAGATGAAGAGATGGAAGAGGAGGATGAAGCCGCGGCGCTCGATGCGCAGCTGCCAGGAGAACAGGGCGATGAACAGCGCGACCAGGCCGTACACCAGCATGATCTTCAGGTTAAAGAACAGGATGATCGTTTTGAAGCCGCCGGTGATGATCTTCTCCGCAGCCGGGTCGCGGACGCCCATGTAGGAAAAATTAAAAAAAAGAATAAAGGAGAGGACGAAAAGGATGGCGGCCAGGGACAGGCCGATGCCGAGATGTTTTTTAACGGTTGTCATTGGCGTGAGAGCGTATGGTAGCGAAAATCGCCATCCCTGTCAACATAATCACTAAGAGTGTTAGTGTTAGTGTGAGTGTTAGAAAAGACACTCAATTGCCCTTAAGACGGTAAATTTCCTGAACCTAGAATTTTTATCGGAAAATGCCTGAACGAAGAAAATCCCAGTGGTCGAACTGTTGATTAAAGCGAGAAAAATCTACGTATTCGTGTTTGCAAGAAAATAACCGAAGTCTTCGATAACAAGAGATCGTTTTAGCATCTTCCCTAACACTATCACTAACACTAACACTTGCCTTGGGCTTACAGCCCCTTGGGCAGGCCCCGTTCACAGATCCACGCCTCCAGTTGCAGGCGCAGCTCCTCGTCGCCGGCGCTCAGCCGGGACAACAGCTCAATGGTGCCCACGTTGCGGCAGCGACATTCCGTGAGGAAATCGCGCAGGCGCCGGCAGAGCTCGGCCTCGCCGATGGTGTCGGCGAGCGCCGCGAACATCAGCGCCGGCTTCATATAGACCAGGGCCTGGTACACCTGGATGTCGCGGTGCAGCAGCTTCAGCTTGCCGCCGTCCACGGTGACCCCGCGGCCGGCATAGCGCTTCACGTCGTCATGGAACCTTCGGCGTACCCGGGCGAACGCCTTTTCCCCGCGGCGCTCCTTCAGATACAGCAGGCTGGAATACGTCGCCAGCCCCTCGGTGATCCAATGGTCGGCGGCGGTCTCCCACGACACGAGGCCGCCCCACCACTGGTGCGACACCTCATGGGACAGCAGGTCGCTCCAAACGTCGTCCAGCGCCAGCAGCGAACCGCACTGCGGATCGGGCCGCGTCCGCGGCTGGAGTCGATCCCAGCTTTCGTCGATGTTCAGCACGATCAGGCCGCTGTAGCTGATGCCGCCGAAATTCTTTCCGCGCCGGAACAGGATATTCAATTCAGGCACGCCCAGCGGGCCGAAGCGCTCCGAGTAGAACGAGAGCAGCCGGGCCATTTCCGCATCGGAATAATAGCGCCGATAGTCGAAACCGTCCCAGCCATGAAGGCGCAGGGGTACGACGGCCGCCACCTGGCCCAGCGGCCGGAAGCGCCCGCAGACGAGCGACATGCCCTTGGCCTGCGGGTTGGAGAACGAGTAGATGTTGCCGTCCGCCTCGGGCTGCACGGAACGCAGGGTGCCGCTGCCCAGGCAGTTCCAGCCGCTGGGGATGCGCATGCTCATTTCCATGGAGGCAAAATCGAGCTGGGGATGGGGATAATAGTCCGCGATGTACGAGAGGAAGCGGCAGTCATCGATCACCGCCTTGCCGCGCGGCGTGTCGGCAGCGAACGGGTCGGGCCGTGAGGGGAGCCGGCCGCTGTAGCTTAATTCCAGTTCATTCCCGGGCGGGCACTGCACCGCAAAAAGACCGGTCTCGCTGGTGAAGGGCAGGACGGTCATGGCGCCGCCGCGCACCCAGTGCAGCTGCAGCTCGTTGGCCAGCCACAGCTGCTGCATCCCGGCCGGGCCGATGAAGCTCAGCTTGGCGGTCGCGTTCAATAAATTGGAGTCGGGGTCGAAAGAGCCGTCGATGCGCAGGGCCTGCAAACGCCCATTCCCGCCCAGGGCCGGAGTCACCCCGCTGCCGGAGCCGCAAAGGACCGCGGCCAGGAATATGCCATTGAGGAACAGCGGAACGCGCAGGATGGACCTCAGCGCTCGTCCCGGCCATAACTTGCGAACTGGCTTTTCCATGTCTTCCTCCTCCGGCCCAAGGGCGGCCGAAGCGCTGTCGCGAAAGGCCACGCCAATGCGCTGGCGCTCCCTTCATCCAATGGGTTGACGCAGGAGAAGCCGGGCCTATTGGTAGCCAAAAGTCGTATTTTTCACTATACATCCCGGGGTGTATCTCCGTTCAGCCGATTTCCTCGCGCGGGCGCGGCCGTGAAAATCGGCTCCCTGACGCGGCGTTTGACTTGGGGTGGCAAAAAAGATAAAATCGGTCCATGAAGGAAAAAATGCACGCCACCACCGTGCTGTGCGTCCGCCAGGACGGCAAAGTGGTCATCGGCGCCGACGGCCAGGTGACGTTCCAGAATATCGTCCTGAAGCACACGACGAAGAAGATCCGCCGCCTTTACAACGAGAAGGTCCTGGCAGGATTTGCCGGGGCCACCTCAGACGCCTTCGCCCTCTTCCAGCGTTTCGAGGCCAAGCTGGAGGAATACAACGGCAACATCGCCCGCGCCGCGGTCGAGCTTTCCAAGGACTGGCGCACCGACAAGGTCCTGCGCCGGCTCGAGGCCATGCTCATCGTGGCCAACGATGAGAAAATGTTCATCCTCTCCGGCACCGGCGACATCATCGAGCCCGACGAGAACGTCCTGGCCATCGGCTCGGGCGGGCCGTTCGCCCAGGCCGCCGCCCTGGCCCTCAGCCGCGAGACGAAGCTCGACGCCCGCGCCATCGTGGAAAAAGCGCTGGCCATCGCCGCTGACATCTGCATCTACACCAACAGGAACTTCACCGTCGAGGAGCTCTGAGCATGAGCGCCGCCCTGATCAACAAAGGCGACGAGCTGACACCCAAGGAGATCGTTCGCGAGCTGGACAAGTACATCATCGGCCAGAAGAACGCCAAGAAAGCGGTGAGCATAGCCTTGCGCAACCGCTTCCGCCGCCAGAAGCTCCCCGCCGACATCGCCGAGGACATCATCCCCAAGAACATCCTGATGATCGGCCCCACCGGCGTCGGCAAGACCGAGATCGCCCGCCGCCTGGCCAAGCTGACCCGCTCCCCTTTCCTGAAAGTGGAAGCATCGAAGTTCACCGAGGTCGGCTACGTCGGCCGCGACGTGGAATCCCTGGTGCGCGACCTGGTGCGCATCGCCGTCGACCTGGTCAAGGCGGAGAAGATGGCCGAGAACAACGAGAAGGCCCGGCGCAATACCGAGGAAAAGATCCTGTCGATACTGCTGCCGCCGCCCAAGGGTGCCCGGGAACCTGGCGACGGAGGCGAGAACGAAGCGGAAAGTTTCGCCGCCAGCCGGGAGAAGCTGCGCCAGCTGCTGCGGGCGGGAAAGCTGAACGACCGCGTCGTGGAAGTGGAGGTCAAGGGCAATGCCATCGCCCCCTTCGAGATCTTTTCGGCGTCCGGGGTCGAGGAGATCGGCATCCAGATCAGCGAGATGATGCCCAACCTGCTGGGCGCGCGCTCCGCGAAAAAGCGCAAGATGCCCCTGGATGAGGCGTTCGGCCACATGCTCCAGGAAGAGCAGAACCGCCTGCTGGACATGGACCAGGTGTCCAAGATCGCCATTCACCGCACCGAGCAGATGGGCATCGTCTTTCTCGACGAGATCGACAAGATCGCCGGGCGCGAAAGCGGCGGCCATGGCCCCATGGTCTCGCGCGAGGGCGTGCAGCGCGACCTGCTGCCGATCATCGAGGGCACTACGGTGAATACCAAGTACGGCATGGTCAAGACCGACCATATCCTGTTCATCGGCGCCGGCGCCTTCCACGTGGCCAAGCCCGCCGACATGATCCCCGAGCTGCAGGGCCGCTTCCCCATCCGCGTCGAGCTCGATTCGCTCAGCCGCGCCGACTTCGTGCGCATCCTCACCGAGCCGCAGAACGCGCTGGTCAAGCAGTATCAGAACCTGCTGGGCACCGAGGGGCTGGAGATCGTCTTCAGCGCCGACGCCATCGAGGAGATCGCCACCATGGCCGTCGAGATCAACACCGCCTCGGAGAACATCGGCGCCCGCCGGCTGCATACCATCATGGAAAAAGTGATGGAGGACATCTCCTACGAGGCCTCCGACCTGGAGCACGGCCAGGTGCGCATCGACCGCGACTATGTGCGCCAGAAAGTCCAGAGCATCATCAAGGACGGCGACCTGAGCAAGTACATTTTGTGAGCCCAATGAAAAAAAACACGATCCTGCTGGCGGCGGCCCTGCTGCTGCTGCCTGCCTGCGGCAAAAAGGGGCCCCTGGTCCTCGAACCCGCGAAGGTCCCCCCGGCGGTCATCGCCCTGGAGCTGCGCCAGGTCGGCCACGAGGTCGAGCTGAGCTGGAAGTATCCCGAGCTGCTTGCCGACAGGGAGTCGCCGCTGCTGGCCGCCCAGGTGCGCGCCGTGAGCGTCCATCATCTGGCCAAGCCCTTCAGCCCCGAAGCATTCGCGAAGAAAAGCGAGCTGCTGGCCAGGTTCAAGGCCGCCGAGCTGGCCAGCCGTTCCGGCGGGTTCCTGGCCTGCGCCGTTCCCTTCAAGCCCAAGCTGCTCAAGGACAGGGAGCACGCCTTCGCCCTTTCCTACCAGTACGGCCGCTCGCGCTCGGCCCTGAGCGCCGTGGCCAGGATCACCACGCGCATTCCGCCCGAGCCGGTCCGCGACCTCAAGGCCACGCGCGAGGGGAAGGTCGTGGTACTGAGCTGGGGCCGCCCGACGGTGGACAGCGAGGGACAGCCCCTGCGCGCCCTGGCGGGGTACCGGGTGTTTCGCCGCATCGTGACGGCCAAGGATCCCGGGGCCTTCACGGCCATCAGCGCCAAGGCCGTGAAAGGCGAGTATTACGAGGACCGCGACACCGGCCGCGACGGCGATTACGAGTACCAGGTGTCCAGCCTTCTCGATGAGCGCAGCGAGAGCGCCCCGTCCAACGTCGCGCGCCTGCAAATCCAGGACACCTTCCCTCCCGACATGCCCGTCAATCTGGTCAGCTTCACCGCCAAGGACCATGTCTTCCTGACCTGGGAGGCCGTGCGCGATCCCGACCTGCACCACTACGTCGTCTACCGCAGGTCTCCGAAGGACGACGAATTCAAGGTCCTCGACGCCGCGGTCGGCGAGAATTTTTTCCGCGACCGCCGGGTGACCAAGGGCCAGACCTATATCTACGCGGTGGTCGCCGTCGACGACAAGGGCAACGAGAGCGAACCCAGCCGCCACGTACGCCAGCTCTTCGAGTGAGGCCCCGCCATGGCCGGCCGCCATCCTGATCCGGCCGCGAAGTCGGCCGTTGCCCTGGTGGCCTGCCCGGATTACGACGAAACCCGCGTCCTGGCCGCACTGCGCCGCGGTGTCGACCTGCTGGGCGGCATCCAGGGCTTTGCCGGCAGCGGCGACCGCCTCCTGCTCAAGCCCAACATCCTGGTCGGCGCCCTTCCCCAGAAACATGTCACCACGCACCCGGCCGTCCTCAGGGCCATGGGCCTGCTGCTGCAGGAAACCGGCGCCCGGGTGCGCTTCGGCGATTCGCCGGGTTTCGGCAACGCGATCGCGGCCGCGGCCAGGGCCGGGCTGGCGGAGGTCGCCGCTGCGATCGGCATGGAGCAGGCCGACCTCGCCACCCCCGGCCAGGTCAGCTTCAACGAGGCATTGATCGCCAAGCAGCTGGTCCTTTCCCGCGCAGCGCTCGAAGCCGACGGCATCATCAGCCTGGCCAAGATGAAGACGCACGGCTTCATGCGCATCACCGGCGCCGTGAAGAACCAATTCGGCTGCGTCCCGGGCATCCGCAAGGGGGAATATCATGTCAAGATGCCGCGCGCCGAGCATTTCGCCGCCATGCTGGTCGACATCAACCGCTACCTCCGTTCGCGCCTGTATGTCCTGGACGGCATCGTGGCCATGGAAGGGAACGGCCCGGGATCGGGGACGCCGCGGCGGATGAACGTCCTGCTGCTTTCCAGCGACCCGGTGGCCCTGGATGCCGTATTCTGCCGGCTGGTCCACCTGCCGGTGGCCTTCGTCCCGACCATGAAGCCGGGGGCGGAAAGCGGGCTCGGCACCTGGAACGACGACGAGATCGAGGTGCGGGGCGACGAGATCTCCGCCCTGGCCTGCCCCGATTTCAAGGTCGTCCGCCGGCCGGCCGTGGAGTTCGACCGCTCGTTCCCCTATTATCTTAAAAAATGGATCACGCCGCGACCCTTCATCGACCCGGCGCTGTGCCGCCAATGCGGGGTATGCACCGAGGTGTGCCCCCTGGAGCCCAAGGCGGTGCGTCCTCTCCCGGGCCGCCCGGGCACGACGCCGGCCTATGATTACGCGCGCTGCATCCGCTGCTACTGCTGCCAGGAAATGTGCCCGCATGGCGCCATCGCCATCCGCCGGCCCCTGTTGAGCCGGCTCATCCACCGCTGAGGGTTTTCTATCGCCCCGTCAGCTCCCTGGCCGCTTCGATCACCGAGCCGTCGGCCGATGGCGAGGTCGCGAATCCCAGGCGTTGAAAAAGGGCCAGCATGCGCGCGTTGTCGCTGCCGGTCTGGGCGACGACGCGCTTCAGGCCCCAGCGCCCGGCGATCTCCAGGCAGCACTCGGTGAGTACGCTCCCCAGCCCCTTGTTCTGCCACTGGTCGCCCACCAGGACCGCGTATTCCACGCTCTCGTGATCGGGATCGGCGACCAGCCGTCCCACCCCCAGGAGCTCGCGCCTGCCGTCCCGCTCCAGCTCGGCCACCATGGCGATCTCGCGGTCGTAATCGATGAAACAATAGCGGATCGCCGCCTGGTGCGACTGCCACTGGAAAAAATGGCGGAAGCGCGCATAGATGGATTCGCGCGAGCAGCCGGCCAGAAGTTCCATCCACATCGGCTCGTCCTCGGGGCGGATCGGCCTGAGCCGCACTGCCGTTCCGTCGGGCAGGCGCGCCGTCCGCACGTATTCCTCCGGATAGGGCCGCAGCGCCAGGTGTTCAAAGGGGCGCACGGCGTCGACGTCCAGGGTGCCGTCGACGACCAGGCGGGCATCCAGTGCGATCACCCGTTCCGGCGTGACCAGCAGCGGGTTGATGTCCAGCTCGGCGATCTCGGGGTAATCGGCGGCGAAATAGGAGAGGCGGATCAGCACCTCGAGCAGCTGGTCGACGCGCCCCGGGCGGCGGCCGCGATAGCCATTGAGCAGCGGCCAGATCTTCAGCGACTCGAGCATGCGCCGGGCCAGGCGCT
Source organism: Acidobacteriota bacterium (assembly GCA_025456205.1). Classification (GTDB taxonomy): domain Bacteria; phylum Acidobacteriota; class Aminicenantia; order UBA2199; family UBA2199; genus UBA2199. The sequence goes on from JALOLA010000007.1 coordinate 40,003, forward strand.
CGTTGAGCGGCGGGAAGCCCAGGCTGCGGTCGGCGAACAGCTCGGCATTGATGCCGCCCATGCCGGCCAGGACCACGGTGCCGAAGACCGGGTCCTTCTGGATGCCCAGGATCAGCTCGACCCCGTCGGCGCTGCTGACCATGGGCTGCACGGAAACGCCCTCCAGGCGAGCTTTCGGCAGGGCCTGCCGCGCCCGCTCCATGATCGCGGCGAAGGCCCGCCGCACCATGTCCTCGTCCTGCAGGTCCAGCACCACCCCGCCGACATCGCTCTTGTGGGTGATGTCGGGCGAAAGGACCTTCAGGACGACGGGAAAGCCGGTCTGCCGCGCCAGTGCCGCGGCTTCCGCGGCCGTCGCCGCCGCCAGCGGCCGTGCGGTCGGGATGCCATAGGCCTCGAGGAGCGACTTGGATTCGTTCTCGGTGAGCACCCGGCGGCTTCCGCCGGCGAGTTCCTTCAGCCGGGCATGCAGCCGGCGGCGGTCCGGCGTGAATGCCAGGGGAATGTCGCGCGGGGTCTCGTACAGGCTGTCGAGGTTGCGCGCGTAGGCCACCAGGGTCATGAAGGCGCGCACCGCCTGCTCGGGGGTGCGGTAGTTGGCGATGCCGGCCGCGGACAGCGCGGCGCGCCCGGCATGCATGCTCTCCCCGCCCAGCCAGGCGGCCAGCATGGGCTTGGCCGAGAGGTCCTTAAGCTGGGCCAGGGCGTTGGCCATGGCCAGCGGGTTGGTCATGGCCTGGGGTGTGACGATCACCAGCACGGCATCGGCGCCGGGGTCCTGCAGGACGATCTCCACCGCCTTGCCCAGGCGCTTGGAACGGGCATCCCCGAGCACATCGACGGGATTGCCGTGCGACCAGCTGGGCGGCAGGGCCTCGTCGAGACGGGCCAGGGTTTCAGGGGCCAGCCTGGCCAGGCTGCCGCCGGCGGCGATGAGGGCGTCGGCGGCCATCACGCCGGGACCGCCGGCATTGGTCACCACGGCCAGGCGCGGGCCCAGGGCCGCTTTCTGGCGGCCGATCAGCGCGGCGCAATCAAAGATCTCGCCGATGTCCAGCACCCGCGCCAGGCCAGCGCGCTGGAAAGCGGCGTCGTAGACCGCGTCCTCGGCGGCCAGGGCGCCCGTGTGCGAGGCGGCCACCTGGGCCGACTCGGGAAAGCGGCCCGCCTTGTAGGCCACGATGGGCTTGCCGCGGGCGAAGGCGCGGGCGGCGGTCATGAACTTGCGCGCCTGGCCGATCGACTCCACATAGAGGATGATGGAACGCGTTTTTTCGTCCTCGCCGAGGTAGTCGATCAGGTCGCCGAAATCGACATCGAGGGCGTTGCCGATCGAGGCGACGCAGGAGAAGCCGATGTTCTCCTCCATGGCCCAGTCCAGCACGGCGGCGCACAAGGCGCCGGACTGGGAGATGAAGGCGATATGGCCGCTTTTGGGCATGGCGCCGGCGAAGCTCATGTTGAGCTGGCGGCCGGGCACGATGATCCCCAGGCAGTTGGGGCCGAGGATGCGCATGCCGCCGAAGCTCCTGGCCGCGGCCAGCACTTCGTCTTCGAGCGCCCGGCCCGCCGGCCCGGTCTCGCGAAAACCGGAGGAGACGATGACCACCCCGGACACCCCCGCCTCGCCGCATTCGCGCACGATGCCCGGCACCTTCACGGCCGGGGCGCAGATCACCGCCACGTCCACCGGCCGCGGCAGCTGCCGGAGACCGGGGAAGCAGGGAATGCCCATGACGGCCTCGAAATCGGGATTGACGGGGTAGACGACGCCGCGGAAGCCGCTGCCGACCAGGTTGCTCAGCACCTTGCCGCCGACGCTCCTGGGGTTGGCGCTGACGCCGATCAGGGCGATGCGCTGCGGATTGAAGAGTTGCTCCAAGCGATGAATGGCCATCGTCTTTCTACGACTCCTTGCCGAGGGCACGGCGCATGGCACGGGTATGCTCGGGGGTGGTGCCGCAGCAGCCGCCGATCACCGTGGCTCCGGCCGCCCTCATCTCCACGGCCATCGCGGCCATGAACTCCGGGCTCTCGGGATATTGGACACGGCCCTGGCGCAGCTCGGGAACCCCGGCGTTGGCCTGGATCACCAGCGGCAGCGAGGTGGCCTTTCTGAATTCCCTGGCGATAACGACCATCTGGGCGCTGCCGTTGCCGCAGTTGGAGCCGAGCATGTCGGCGCCGGCCGCGGCGAGCTCGCGGCAGGCCCGGGCGATGGATACGCCCATGATGGTGAAAAATCCCCGCGGCGTGGCCTCGAAGGTCATGGTGGCCATGACCGGGATCGTGGCCGATACGCTGCGCGCCGCCTGGACGGCCAGCCGCGCTTCGTTGACGTCGGACATGGTCTCGACGCAGACGACATCGGCGCCGGCGCCGATCACTGCCCGCATCTGCTCGCGAAAGCTGGAGAACATCCGCTCCTCATCCGTGTCCCCGAACGGCTTCAGTATCCTGCCGCTCGGACCGCAGGAGGCCGCCACCCAGGCCCGCTCCCCGACCGCCCGGCGCACGGCGGCCACACCGCCTTCATTGATGGCCTGCGCCTTTCCCTCCAGGCCGTAGTGGGCGAGCTTCAGCGGCGATGCGCCGAAGGTGTTGGCCTGGACGATCTCGGCCCCGGCCTCCAGGTAGAGGCCGGCGATCTCTTCCAGCACGTGCGGCGCGGACAGGTTGAGGCTTTCGGGCGCCGCCCCGGGAGCCAGCCCGCGCCCGAGGAGCAGGGAGCCGATGGCCCCGTCGGCCAGCAGGACCTCGCCCGCGGCGGCCCGGGCCGTGATGCCGTCCCTCATGAGGCTGACGCAGCCAGCTGCTTGACCCGCTCGACCGCCTGGGCGCAATCGTAGCCGTAGGCGTCGGCGCCGATCTCCGCGGCATAATCTTGAGAGACCGGGGCGCCGCCGATGATGGTCTTGATGCGGCCGCCGAGGCCTTCCTTGTGCAGGAGGTCGACGACCTCCTTCATCACCGGCATGGTGGTGGTGAGCAGCGCCGACATGCCGATGACCAGCGCCTCCCGGCTCCTGGCCGCTTCCACGAAGCGCGCGGCGGTCACATCGTTGCCGAGGTCGATCACGTCGAAGCCGGCCCCCTTCAGCATGATGCCGACCAGGTTCTTGCCGATGTCGTGCAGGTCGCCGTGCACCGAGCCGATCACCACCCGGCCGCGGCTGGGAATGCCGGCGCTGAGCAGCAGCGGCTTCAGCACGTCCATGCCGGCGTACATGGCCCGGGCGGCCAGCAGGACATCGGGAAGAAAAATGTCATGGACGCGGAATTTTTCCCCCACCGCGTTCATGCCGGCGATCAGTCCGTCATCCAGGATGGCAGTGGCGGCGATCCCCTGCGCCAGGGCCTCACGGGTCAGCTGCGGCACCAGGGCATCATCGCCTGCCTCCAGGCTTTGAGCGATCTGTTTCACTATTTCCATGAGCGACCTCCTCGTTTATTCCTTTATGCCGATGTCTCTTTCCCGGCAGGCCGGGCTCTGGCAGCGGGAGCAGAATGGATACCCGCCGGCGATGCGGTGGATCACGGTGGGGCCGACCGCCAGCACTCCGGAAATGGATTTCAGCGGCGCCATCAGGAAACTGGCGTTCAGGCTCAAGCCGATCGCCTGCGGCCGCAGGGCCGCGAACAGCCTTTCCTGGGAACTGATGTGCCAGCCGCAATAGCCCGGGCTGTATAAATAGGCTCTGGGTGGACTATCGGATTCTTCTTGCCTCCCGAACTGGGACTCGAGCCACTCCTCGGCCAGGCGGCCGGCGTTGTCGGCGGCCAGCGAGGCCACGGCGTCAAGGATGAAGCCGAGGGCGAAATCAACGCCGGAGAACAGGCGCTCGATCTCGGCGCTGATCCGCTCTCCCAGCGTGAAGGCAAAGAGCTCCAAGCGCCGGGCCTGCGGAAAGATCTCTTCCAGGGGCGCCTGGGGAGCGTTCAGTCCCTGCCCGGCAAAAATCGCGGCAAATTCATCGGCAGTGACCGGCCGGCTCATGCCGCGCGGCTCGCTGGTGGCGAGGAACAGATCCATGGCCCGAGGCAGCAGGGCGGCCGAGCGCGCCGAGGGTTCGCTGCCGTTTTTCAGGCCCAGGGCTGCGTAAACGGCGGCCGCGGCGGGCTGAAGGCGCGCCAGGGAAAAATCAATCATGCCTCAACCGCGCGCTCCGGCAGCATGTCCATGCCCCAGCGCCGGGCCTCTTTTGCCATCAGGGCGCACAATTCCTTCTTGCTCTCACCCGCCAGGCGCGTGGGGCGCCAGGCGCCGACCAGCCGCTGCACCTCGCGGTGGGCCCGCTCGCCGAGCGTCAGGCTGCCCTCCTCGCGCCAGCGCGAGAGGTTGGCGCGGTCGACCACCGGCCCGGGAAAATAGTGCTCGGCCTTCACGTTGCGCCGGGTGTGCGGCGAGATCAGCAGGTGGCCATCGCGCAGAAGCTCCTCGAAGATGGGGCGGGCCGGGAAATCCTCCCTGGGCTCGATGCCCTGCGCCAGGCGCAGGGTCATGCCGCAGATCTCGTTGTCCAGGACCAGTTTTTCCAGGCTCTGGCAGCTTTCGAAATCGAGCATGCCGGGGCCGGAGATGCTGTTGATCCCGGATAGAACGGCCAGGGTGGCGCCCATGGCGGTCTCCAGGCCGGCCTGGGCGTCGAGCAGCTTGGCGTCGCTTAAGGAGATATAGGCCTGCGTGGGCAGGCCGAAGTGCTTGCCGATCTCGTTGGCAGCGCAGTCGATCATCTGCGTCTCCACCGCGCCCATGGGCGTAGTCTCGTAGCGCAGGTCGAAGGCGGCCGGCGAACCGCCGTAGAGGAGCGGCGTCCCCGGGCGGGCGGCCTGGCTGATGACGATGCCGCTCAGCGTTTCGGCCGTATGCTGCACCAGGCTGCCCACCAGGGTCACCGGGGCCATGAAGCCGGAAAGCGGCATGGAGATGAATTCCACCGGAATGCCCGCCGCGGCGCAGTCGACCACGTTCTGCGAGGTGATCTCGCTCCATTTCAGCGGCGAAGTCGGGCAGCAGGAAAAGATCGTCAGCGGCTTGTCGCGCAATGCCTTCTCGCTGCCGCGCACGGCCAGCTGCATGTCGCGCATCACCTGGAAGGCCTCGATGGTGAAGGTGCCGGTGACCACGGGCTTCTCGCCATAGAGCAGACTCAGAAAGAGCCGGTAGCTGTCGGAGATGCGGTCGGTTACATCGGCGGGGATGAATGCCGTGCTCTGGGCGGCGATGTTGCCCAGGCCACTGAGGAGCTGCGCGTAGCGAACGTAATCCGCGGTGTCGGGCTTGCGGATCTGCTGCGTCTTGTGGTCGAGGATATGCAGGGCGGCCGAACCGGGGGTGAAATGGACCTTGAGACCGGAAAAATCATGGGTCTCCTCGCCCATCACGTTGAACAGCTTGAACGAACGGGGCACGGAGGCCAGCGCCCGGTCCAGCACCGGGCCGGGGAACCAGGCGTGGCTCTTTGCCAGGTCCACCCGGGCGCCGTAATCGGCCAACAACTTGAGGACGCGCGGGTTCTGCACCTTGGTCCCCAGGTGGCCCAGGATGTCCCGGGCTTCGCCGACGATCCTTTCGAGCAGGTCCGTGCCCAGGAGCTGCAATTGCGGTCTCAAGGCCATGGTTTCGCCTCCTCAATGATCCGATGAACTTCCCGCGCCAGCGATCGGCGATCGCGTTTCGTCCCAAGGAAAAATTATATTGGAACCCGGCCGGCATGTCAACCGCATGGCTGCACCCTCACAGCGATTGACTTATTGCTAAATAGGAATAAAATTTACACGGTTTGGAGCCGGGGACGCTCCCGGGCCAGGGAATGGAATGAACGAAAAACAGATGAAATCTGACATGCGGCCCAGACTGAACGTGCTGGTCGTCGACGATGAAACGAACATCCGCAAGACCATCGCCCTCTGTCTAGAGATCGAAGGCTGCCGGGTCCGGGCGGTCAGCAACTTCGACGATGCCGTGAGCGAGATCAAGCAGAACGTTTTCGACGTGGCCTTTCTTGACCTGCGCCTGGGAACCAAGAACGGACTGGACCTGGTCCCCCATCTGCAGCTTCATTCGCCGCGGGCGAAAATCGTCATCATCACTGCCTATGCGTCCATCGATTCAGCCATCGAGGCCATCCGCAAAGGAGCCACTGACTATATCCCCAAGCCATTCACGCCGGCCCAGATCAAGATGGTCATCGACAAGATCCTCGAGATCGGGGACATGCAGAGACAGATTGAATATCTCCGATCCAGCTTGACCGCCAGCCTGCCGGAGATCGATTTTTCCACAAAAAACGCCGCTATGAAAAAAGTCCTGGCCATCGCGCAGGAAGCCGCCGTCGCCAGCGCCAGCATTCTGCTCAAAGGGGAAAGCGGGACCGGGAAAACCATCCTGGCCAGGGCCATCCATGATTGGAGCCCGAGGGCCAACAAGCCTTTCCTCAGCGTCTCCTGCCCATCGCTGTCTGTCGAACTGCTGGAAAGCGAGCTTTTTGGCCATGCCAAAGGCTCCTTCACGGGAGCGCTCAAGGACTTTCCCGGGCGGATCTCGCAAGCCCAGGAAGGTACGCTTTTCCTGGACGAGATCGGCGACCTGCCCTTGGCGATCCAGCCCAAGCTCCTGCGCTTCATTCAGGAAAAAAAATTTGAGCGCATCGGCGAGAACATCACCAGAAATGCGGACGTTCGCCTTATTGCCGCGTCCAATCTTGACCTGGGACAATCCGTCAGTGAAGGCAGATTCAGGGAAGATCTTTATTATCGCTTGAACGTGGTGGAGATCGAGATGCCGCCCCTGCGGGACAGAAAAGAGGATATCGCGGCCATCGCCGGCACAATGCTGTCCTTTTTCGGGCGCAGCAACCACCGGGCCTACAAGGGCTTCAGCGCGGAAGCCCTGGCGGCGCTACGCGGCTACTCCTGGCCGGGGAACCTTCGCGAACTGCGCAATACGATCGAGCGCATCGCCATCTTCTGCAAGACGGACATCGTCGGCAAGGAGTGTCTCCCGGACAAAATCTGCGAGAGCGCGGAAATTCCCCGCCTGGGGGACGCGGTCAAACTCGACAAGATCGAAGAGATCCATATTCGCCGCATCCTGGCCTCCACGATCTCCATGCAGGATGCGGCTGACACCCTCGGCATCGACACGGCCACACTCTGGCGCAAAAGAAAAAAATTCGGCATTTGATCCGTCCTTGAGCGCTCCGGACAGGCCTTGCAAATTGCAATGCCGAATAAACCCCGTCTTGCATTTTTCAATCCCATGGTCGAGAAAAGCCATGAATCCCCCTCGCTACGACAGCGGAATATTGGCACGGATCATGCATGCTGATCCATGGAGTCGACAATGAAATTCACCTTGAGACAGAAAATATTCGTCGTATTCGCCATGCTGCTGTTGATCGCGGCATTGATTTCCTGGCAAAGCATCCGCCGCTTCAACCAGCTGGGAAGATCCATCGACGTGATCCTCAGGGAAAACTATCGCAGCGTCATCGCCTGCCAGCAGATGATGGATGCTTTGGAGCGGATGGATAGCGGGCTGCTGTTCATTCTTTCGGGATTCATGAAGGAAGGGATCGCCCAGATAGAAGCCAACCAGGAGCGTTTCAAGGAAGCCCTGCGCACGGAGCTGGGGAATATCACCTTGCCTGAAGAAGCCGCCCGGGCGGCAGAGCTGAAAACCCAGTTCGACCTCTATAACCGCCATCTCGAAGAGTTCATGAGATCCGGCCCGCAGTCGCTGCGGCATCTCTATTTCAATGATCTGTTCCCCCGCTTCAAGACCATCAAGGATCAAGCCGCGGCCATCCTGCAGATGAACCAGGAAAGCATGAATGCGGCAAACGATCGGGCCAGGCGCAAGGCTGCCGACGCCCGGCGCGACATGATCGTTTTCCTTGTCTTCTCCTTCTTCATCGCGCTGCTCTTCATGCTTTTCAGCAATCATTGGATCCTGCGGCCCATCCGCCGCCTGATCGATTCCACCCAGGAAATCCGCAAGGGGAACCTGAACCTGGTGATCCAGGTGGACACCCGCGATGAGATCGGCCAGCTTTCCGAAGCATTTGATGCCATGGTGTCCAGCCTGCGCCTTTTCCGCCGCTCGGATCAGGCGAAACTCCTGCGCATCCAGCGCTCCACCCAGGAGGCGTTCAAGAACCTGCCGGCGGCCATCGCCATCGCCGACGCGGAGGGAATGATCGAGATCGCCACCGCAACGGCCCGCCGCAACTTCGGTCTGATTCCCAGCACATCGATCCGGCAGGCACCCCATCCCTGGCTGACGGAAATCCAGCGATCCCTCATGAAGAATCCCTCGGCGGCGGCCGGAGAAATGAAGCATGAGATCATCCAGCAATTCATCGACAACCAGGAGAGATTCTACCAGCCGCGGGTGATCCCAATTTTCGATGACGAAAAAGAGTTCACAGGATCGATCATCATCCTGGAAGATGTCACCCTGCTGATGCAGAACGATGAGATCAAGAAAGATCTCTTCTCGACAATCTCCCACCAATTGAAAACCCCGCTGACCTCCATGCGCATGGCGCTCCACCTCCTGCTGGAAGAAAGTGTAGGCAGCGTGAACGAAAAGCAGGCCGACCTGCTGGTTTCCGCCCGCGATGAAAGCGAGCGTCTGAATGCGATCATCGAGGATCTCCTCGACATCAGGAAACTGGAGTCAGGAAAGGCCACGCTGAACCTGGACAGGATTTCCCCGTACACGCTGGTGGAGGGAGCATGCGCTCCCTTCTTCCGCCAAGCCCAGGACAAGGGCATCCGCCTCGAAGTCGATCTGCCTGCCGATCTTCCCGATATCCGCGCCGACCGCTCCCGTATCCTGTACGTGTTCGCCAATCTGCTTTCCAACTCCATCAAGTACTCCCCTGTCGGCAGCGAAGTGCGGCTGACGGCAAAATTGGAGGGTGGCAAGGTCCTGTTTTCAGTCTCGGACACCGGCCGCGGCATACCCCAGAGATACCAGCAACGGATCTTCGACAAGTTTTTCAGGGTGCCGGGAGCGAATAATGAATGCGGGGTCGGCCTGGGA
>JALOLA010000101.1 GCA_025456205.1 Acidobacteriota bacterium
CGAGGGCGGCCCCACATCCCGGCACAAGATGTCAACGGTTCGATGCCGAAAAAATGGGGCTGCCGGGCCATTGAAATGCGCATGATGTTTCCGCTACAATCATCCTGCGGGGGAAACAATGAAACTAACGATCGACAGGCTGTTCAACCCTTTCGTGCGCGGGCTGGAGAGATTCCTGGCCGTTGCCGTGCTCACCAGCGTTGTCCTGGCGGCGGCGCATGGCGGCGTTTTTTTGGCCGGCCTTGATTGGACGGCCAAGGAAACGTTCTACGAGCTCATCTATCGCATGCTGCTGCTGGTGATCGGCCTGGAGCTCGTGCGCATGCTGATCACCCATAGCCTTGCTGCCGTCTTGGAGCTGCTGGCTTTCGTCATCGCCCGCAAGATGCTCAAACCGGACCTGACCGCGGTCGACATCATTCTCAGTGTGCTGGCCTTTGTGGCCCTGCTGGCGGGGCGCAAGTACCTGATGAGTCGCACCTGTTATCTGCCACGCGAACTGGAGGGAGAGGTGGATGGCGATCCGCTGGAAAATGGGCCCGGCGAAGCGTTGGAGAGGCCGGAATAAGGCCAGCGCCGCTCAGTCTGTTCCCGCGGGGCCCGGGCCGAAGCGGCCGGCGCGCAGGCACAGGCGGGCTGATACAGTTCCCTGGCCCTGGCCGCGGCGTCAGGACGCCGGGTCGAGGTTCGCCTCCTCGCGATAGTCCACGGAGACGTGCTGGAATTTCCGTTTCGGCCTGAGCAGGGAGAGTACCGTCAAATAGGTGCGGTTGTTCTTCAGCCAGCGGCGGTTCAGTCGGCGGGCGTAATGGGCGATGGCCAGGTCGACCCACTTGAAGTTGATCAGCCTGCGCAGTGACGTGGCCAGGGAATAGAATTTCCTGTGGCAGTAGATCTGGGCCCGCTGCAGGTCGAGCGGTGCCAGCCGGGTCGGCTCGAAGACGACGTGGTGGGCGTCATAGAGGTTCCAGTCGTGGAAGCGGATGCGCTGCTGGGCGCAGACCGTGCCGTAGAATTCCGAGCCGGGCAGGGGGGTGAGGATCATGAACTGGCTGGAGGTCAGCCGGGCGCGCTTGGCGAAGCGCACGGTGCGGCGCACGGTGCGCCAGTCGTCCTCGTCGAAGCCGAAAACGAACATGCCGTGGATGCGGATGCGCCGGCGGCGCAGCACCTTCACGGCGCGGGCGATCTCGGCCACCGTCTGCCCCTTTTTCATGGCCTTGAGGCTCTGCGGGTTGACCGACTCGAAGCCGATGAACACGATCTGGCAGCCGGCCTGTTTCATCAGCCGGACCAGCTCGGGATCGCGGGTCACGTCGGCGCGCACCTGGGCCGACCACTGGAACTTGAGCCCGGCGGCGATCATTGCCCGCAGGAGCTCCTTGGCGCGCCCGGCGTCGGCCGTGAAGTTGTCGTCGTAGAAAAAAATGAAATGGCGCCGGGGGTCGTAGCGCTGCAGCTCGGCCATGACGCTGGCCGTGGAGCGGAAGCGGTACTTGCGGCCGAACATCCCGGTCACCGAGCAGAATGAGCAGGCGAAGGGGCAGCCGCGGGAGGTCTGCACCGGTATGACGACCTTGCCCGCGCTCATGCGGCTGAAGGCCCTGGAGAGGCCCAGGTCGGGGAGGGGAATGGCGTCGAGGTCGTCGATGCTCGCCTGCATGGGGTTGTGGCGGACGGCGCCGTCCTGCCAGTAGGACAGGTTGGGGACGTCCTGCAGCCCGCGGCCCTGCTCCCAGGCCTCCGCGAAAGCCGCCAGCGCCCTTTCCCCCTCGCCGCGGATGACGAAGTCGGCGTGGCCCAGGGCCTCGTCCGTGAGAAAGGTCACATGCGGACCGCCCATGATGACCTTGGTACCGAGGGCGCGCAGGCGGTCGGCGATGGCATAGGCGCGCGGCGCGGTCGAGGTGATGGTGGAGATGCCGACCAGGTCGGCCCGGCTCGTTGCCGCGAAATCGATCGCTTCCAGCTCCTCGATGACGACCTCCGCCTCCCAGCCGCGCTCCCGCATCAGGGCCCCCAGGATGAAGCAGCCCAGCCGCGGGGAGTAGAATTGGGAAAAAATGTGCAGGTTGGGCGGCCGGGGTTCGATCAGGACGATCCTAGGCATTCTTGCCTCCTTTTTGCGCCGCAGCCAGTTTTTTCTGCATGTCCAGGCGCAGGGACGCCACTTCCTTCCTTTTCTTCTTGAGCAGGTCCTCCCAGCGGCCGATCCCGGCCTTGAGCAGCGTCATCGTGGCGGACAGCCGGTCGATCTCCTGCAGCATGGTGTCGAGCCGGGCCGCCTTTTCCGCCGTGGCGCCGGGATCCTGCCGCATGGCCAGGTAGAAGCGGAAAAGGTCCGAGATCTTTTTGATCCCCACCAGGGAGTAGCCGAAAAGCTGCAGGTCCCGCACCAGGTTACATAGATATATATAGGCGTCGCTGTAATAGCGGAACCCGCCCTCGCTGCGCATGTTGGGCTCGATGATGCCCATGTCCTCCCAGTGCTTGAGGGTGCGCGGGCTGACGCCGACCTTCTCGGCCAGGGCGCCCACGGTCAGGAAATTCCGCTTTTTGCCGCTGCGGTTCTCCCCGTGGGCGCTGCGCGGCAGGCCGATCTTGCGAATGATCTTCTGGATCTCCCGGGTACCGTAGCCCAGCTCCTGCAACCGCTTGATCTGCTCGCCCTCGGCCACGGCCGTTTCGGTGTAGAGCGGCGTGCGGTCGTCGCTGAAGCCGAAGGGGCCGAAGATCCGGCAATCCTGCCACTCGTCGAGGGTCTTGCCGTCGATGCCCAGGCGGCGGCAGAGTTCCTGGCGCTCGAAAACCTCTTTTTTCATATTTACCTTCCTGTATCCGTTTGCGTCATTATAAAGTATACGTATACGTATATGTACTATTTAATACCATTTGTCAACAGGCAAGCGTTTTTTTCAGGGGTAGAGAAAGATAGAGGGGTAGAGGTGTAAAGTACAAGAAAATATGGATGCAGGCGAGTCCAGTCGGTGCCTTGCTTTTCTCCTTTGCCTCTTTAACAAAAAAACGTTGCCCGGCTTCAGCGTCTTGGTCGGAAAAAGTCCGCTTCAGCTGGTCGGAATTCAGGATGGAGATCTGCGTTCCCGCTTTTCTTCACTAACACGATCACTGACACTAACACTATTCTTTGGGAATATGGTACTTTTTCTTGCCGTCCGCCGTCTGCCGTGCACCTTACGCCAAGTTTTGTTCTTCCTCGTCACGCGTCACGAATGCCATAGAGTTCAAGTATTGCCGGCGTTACGTCGCTGATGCTCCTGATCTTTTTGCGCAGGCGGGCGCCGTGCCTGCCCCAGGCGATGAGCGGCACCGGGTTGCGGCTGTGGCCGCGCAGGGGATGGTCTTCCAGGTTGCCGTGGTCGCTGGTCAGGAGCAGGGTGTCCTCCGTCCTGTCGAGCGACGCCAGGAGCGAGCCGATGAGCGTATCGAGGTCGCGAACGAGGGGAACGCACTCCTCCAGCGGCCGGCGATGGGCGCAGATATCGGTCTGAAAATATTCATATAGGCTGAAATCGCAGCGCCGCGAGGCGCCGTGCAGCACTTCCGCCGCCCGCGCCGGAGAAAATTCGGGGACGGGCAGTCCGCGGGCGATGAGCTGGCGGTTGGAGTAGTCCTGGTAGAGGGCCTGGCCGGCCCGGATCTCCCTGGCGCCGAACGGCTTCTGGCCGCTGGCCAGCAGCATGCAAGAGGTCACGGAGATCATCCTGCGGAAAGGCTCCGGGAAGCGGTCGGAGAACCAGAGGCGGCCATCGGGCTCGATGCGGACGTGTTGGTAGGTGAACAGCTCTTCGTGGGCCGGGTAGGCGTTCAGGTAGCGGGCGCGAACCGCTTTTTCCCGCAACCGGGAAATAAGATTCTTCGCCAGAATGAGCTTGCGCAGGCTGCGGTCGGGGTAGCCGTTGCGGTGGCGCCCACCGAGCTCGGAAGCGGTGGCGCCGCAAAAGAGTGCCGTCTGACCGCTGGCGCTCTGCGGCGCCCCGGGGATGCCCAGGGTGGCATCGATGGCCGCCAGCGGCGTGCCGTCCGGAAGGCGCATGCCGCCCTGCCATAAAGGGAGGAAACGGCTCCGGGCCAGGAAAAAGGGGTTTTCGGGGCCGGGGCGGCCCACGCCGCAGCCGTCGAGAAAAACGAAGATCAGCCGCTCCATGGGGGGCTATTATACCCCTGATCCATAAAATAAAAAAATCTTGGCAATGATATTGCTTTCGGGCTCGAAAAGGAATATAATCGGAATCCCTGAGAAGGCCGAAGAGTCTAAAATGATTGACAAAACAGGTATAGAAGTGCTATACTCGTTTTTTTTGCGCGCTGGCGTAGCTCAGCTGGTAGAGCAGCTGATTTGTAATCAGCCGGTCGGGGGTTCAAATCCCTTCGCCAGCTTGTGATAGGCGGATAAATGAGACGTGAGGGCAGGTTCCAGAGTGGTCAAATGGGACGGGCTGTAAACCCGTTGGCGCAAGCCTTCGAAGGTTCGAATCCTCCCCTGCCCAACTTCGGGTCGCGGGAGTAGCTCAGTTGGCTAGAGCTAAAGCCTTCCAAGCTTTAGGCCGCGGGTTCGAATCCCGTCTCCCGCTCATGCATGCCCTCGTAGCTCAGCTGGCAGAGCGCATCCTTGGTAAGGATGAGGTCATCAGTTCGACCCTGATCGAGGGCTTTGACTGTGTTCCTGGTCGATTTGAAATATTTTTTTAGGAGGCAACGATGGGAAAAGAGAAATTTGATCGTAACAAGCCGCATTTGAATATCGGTACGATCGGGCACGTGGATCACGGCAAGACGACGCTGACG
>JALOLA010000055.1 GCA_025456205.1 Acidobacteriota bacterium
CGAGATCAGGCGGCCGATGGCCTCGGCGTCGGCCATGGTCGAGTAGCCGCTCTTGCCGATGGAGGCGAACACCTCGAAGGGCCGCTTGAGGAAATAGGTGACGGTGATGTAGAGGTTGCCCAGCCCGGTGGAGATCTTGTGGGTGGTGGAGGGGATGGCCTCGGGGCGCCCCATGGGCTTGGGCTTGTCCTCGCCGGCCTTGTTCAGCACCTGCACGGCCCGGCAGCCGTCGCGGTAGACGGTGATGCCCTTGATGTTCATGGCGAAGGCCTGCAGGTAGGCCGAGGCGATATCCTCGCGGGTCGCGGAGTTGGGAAAGTTGATGGTCTTGGAAACGGCGCTGTCCACGGCTTCCTGGAAGACCGCCTGCATCTTCAGGTGGTCGAGGGGATCGATCTCCTGGGCGGTGACGAAGTACGCCGGCTGCTTTTCCCCGGGGTGCTTCTCCTGCCATTCCTTGAAGAGGGGATGGATGTCGACGATCTCGCTGTCCAGGATCTTGGAGATGACCTGGAAGGCGAAGATCGGCTCGATGCTGGAGGAGCAGCCCGCGATGCGCGAGATGGTCCCGGTGGGGGCGATGGTCAGCACCGAGGCGTTGCGCATCTTCTGCCCCTTGTAGACCGACTTCTCGATGTTGGGGAAGCTGCCGCGCGTCTCCGCCAGCTTGCGCGAGGCCATGACCGCTTCCTCCTTCATGAACGAGATGATCTTCCGGCCCATGGCGCGGGCATCCTCGGTGGGGTAGGCGATGCCCATGCGGATCAGCAGGTCGGCGAAGCCCATGACCCCCAGGCCGATGCGGCGGTTGGACTTGGCCATGCGGTCGATCTGCTCCAGCGGGTAGAGGTTGACGTCGATGACGTCGTCCAGGAAGCGGATGCCCAGCTGGATGGTGGCGCGGAATTTGTCCCAGTCCAGCTTGTCCGGGGCTTTCTCGTCGACCATGTTGAGCAGGTTGATCGAGCCGAGGTTGCAGGCCTCGTAATCGTGGAGAGGCTGTTCGCCGCAGGGGTTGGTGGCGCGGATGGGGCCCTGGGCGGCGGTGGGGTTCATCTGGTTGACCTTGTCGATGAAGATCAGGCCGGGGTCGCCGTTGCTCCAGGCCGAGTCGACGATGAGATCGAACACCTCCTGGGCGCTGGCCTGGCCGGCCGTGGAGCCGTCCATGGGGTTGATCAGGTCATAGGCGGCCCGGTTCTGGAGGGCCTGGACGAAGGCGTCGGTGATGGCCACCGAGATGTTGAAATTCTGGGCGGTGATGCCGTCGCGCTTCATGGTGATGAAATGACGGATGTCGGGGTGGTCGACGCGCAGCACCCCCATGTTGGCGCCGCGGCGAGTGCCGCCCTGCTTGACGGCCTCGGTGCCGGCATCGATGACCTTGAGGAAGGAGACCGGGCCCGAGGCGATGCCCTGGGTCTTGCGCACGAAGCTGCCCGCCGGCCGGATGCGGGAAAAGTCAAAGCCGGTGCCGCCGCCTTCCTTGTGCACCAGGGCGGCGTTCTTCACGGTCTCGAAAATGCCGTCCAGCGAGTCCTCGATGGGCAGGACGAAGCAGGCGGAAAGGCACATCTGGCGCTCGGCGCCGGTCAGGGTCGGAGAGTTGGGCATGAAATCCTTGCGCATCATGGCCTGGAAGAAATTTTCCTCCCAGAGCTTTTTCTCGCTGCTGCTCCGTTCGGCCTGGGCGATGAAGCGGGCGACGCGGCGGAACAGCTCCGAGGGCTTGCTTTCCACCAGCGTTCCTTTCTCGTCTTTTTTAAAATAACGGGCGCGCAGGATCTTCAATGCGTTTTCGGGAAAATTTTCCATTCATCTCTCCTTGCCTATAAATCTAGTTGATGCCCGATTATAAAACGCTAAATGTAGCGTGTCAAGATGGTTTTTTAGAAATTTTTTTGAAAAAATTTCTTGACAACTTAGTTTTATATATATATTATGTGGGAGAAAATGGGACAAAATGGGATGAATGAACGCTTCAGGGGCAGCTATATCGCCACGATCGACGATCGCGGCCGGGTGAAGATCCCCGCCAAATACCTGGCCGTTCTGGACCAGGGCTTCGGCAGGGAGGCCTACCTGACCTCGGTCAACGGCGACCATGTCCTGTTCTATCCCATGAAGGTCTGGAAGGAGATCGAAAGAAAGATCGCCGCCATCCCCATGCGTGATCCCGAGATGGAGGAATTCGTCAGCCGCAGCAGCTACTGGGGCACCGAGACCGAGATCGATCCCAAGGGCCGCATCCTGATCCCCGCCGACCTGCGGGCCGCCAGCAAGCTGGAAAGCGGGCTGCTGATCCTGGGCAAGATCGACTACATGGTGATCTGGAACAAGGAGGTCTTCGAGGCGCGCTACATGGGCGGCGAGTTCAGCGACGAGAAGCTGCACCGGGTCTCGAGGTTGCTCAATGAATTTCCTGCACTACCCCGTAATGAATAGGGAGGTGCTGGAGATCCTCGCCGGCACCCGAAAAAAACTTTTTGTCGATTGCACGGTGGGCGGGGGCGGGCACAGCCGGCGCATCCTCGCCGCTTTCCCTGGATCGCGGGTGATCGCCATCGACCAGGACGGGGAAAGCCTGGCCCTGGCCCGCGAGAACCTGCGGGAGTACGGCGCCCGCGTGCGCTTCCACCAGGGGACCTATCTGTCGCTGTTCGCGGACTTCGACCTCCGGCGCCCGGCCGTCTCCGGCGTCCTGGTCGATCCGGGCATCTCCACCGTGCAGCTGAAGGACGGGCGGCGCGGCTTTTCGCACACGCAGGACGGCCCGCTGGACATGCGCAAGGACGCGGGCTCCGGCAGCACCGCCGCCGACGTGCTCAACACCTTTCCCGAGGAGCGCCTGGCCGACCTGTTCGCCCGCTACGGGGAAGTGCCCTACGCCCGGCGCCTGGCCAAGGCCGTCATCGAGAAGCGGCTGTTCACCCCCTGGAGCTCGACGGCGCAGCTGCGGCTCCTCGTCGAGGCGCTGACCCACTGGCACCCGCGCCCCGGCCTGGTGCACCCGGCGGCCCAGGTCTTCCAGGCCCTGCGCATCTTCGTCAACCGCGAGCTCGAAGGCCTCGACGCCTGGCTGGAGAAGATCCCCGGCCACCTACCGGCCGGCAGCCGCGTGGTCTTCCTCACCTACCACTCGCTGGAGGACCGCCTGGTCAAGCGCGGTTTCCAGGAGCTGCAGCGCCGGAAGCAGGTCGAGCTGCTGCGTCCCTTCCCCGCCAAGCCCGGCCGCGACGAGATCGCGGAGAACCTCGCATCGCGCTCGGCCAAGCTGCGGGCCCTGGAGGTCGCATGAACGGCCGCCGCCGCTCGCGCTCCGCCCTGCGCCTGGCCGTCCTCGCCTTCTTCATCTTTCTCGTCCTCTTCGTCTACTCCAGCATGAACCTGATGAACGTCGACCTGGGCTACCGGCAGCATGAGCTGCTGCTGGCCGAAGGCAGGCTGAAGCTGGAGATCGACACCCTGCTGGCCCGCAAGGCCGGACTGCTCAGCCTGGAGCGCACCGAGCGCGTCGCCCGCGAGGAGCTGGGCTACCAGTATCCCGAGCCGGGCCAGATCGTCAAGGTCGTGGAGAAGGGCGATGAACGCTAACCGCCAGGAAAAAAGGCGCTTCTTCGCCCTGTCCATCGTTTTCTTCATCTGGATCTTCGCCATCAGCTTCAAGCTGTTTGACATGCAGGTGCTCGACTACACCACCTACATGGCCAAGGTCAGGGCCCAGACCCATCGCGTCGAGGAACTGCACTCCAAGCGCGGCACCATCACCGACCGCCGCGGCGAGATCCTGGCCATCTCGCTGCGCTCCAAGTCGGCCTTCATCAGCAACAAGGACAGCGCGGTCGCCCTCGCCGCTTTCCGCCGATTCTGCCAGCTCCTGCCGCTGCCCGGCGCCCAGAAGGTCAACATCGCCAAGCGCATCCGCCGCGGCGAGAAGTTCATCTGGCTCAAGCGCAAGCTGACCGACGAGGAGTACCTGAAGGTCAGCTCCCTGGCCGGGGACACGGCGCTGGCCGGGGCCATCGATTTCCTGGACGAGTTCCGCCGCGTGTACCCGCAGCGGAGCATCGCTGCCCATGTCCTCGGCGGCGTGGGCATCGACGAGCAGGCGCTGGGCGGCATCGAGACGAGCCTGGACCCCGAGATCAAGGGCCGGGGCGGCAAGCTCAAGGTGCAGATCGACGCCCGCAAGCGCATCTTCCAGTTCAAGTACCTGGAGCAGCCGGTGCCGGGCCGCGACATCCACCTGAGCATCGACGCGCCCCTGCAGTTCTTCGTGGAGCGGGAGCTGGCGGCGGCGGTCGAGCACTATCGCGCCGCCGGCGGCGCCGTGATCGTCATGGACAGCCGCAACGGCCAGGTCCTGGCCATGGCCTCCAACCCGGGTTACGAGCCGGAGGCCATCTGGAACACCCCCCAGGCGGTCCTGAAGAACAAGGCGATCTCCTTCCTCTACGACCCCGGCTCCACCTTCAAGATCGTGCTGGCGGCATCGGCGCTGGAGAACCGCGCCTGCGGCCGCCAGGAAACCTTCGACTGCCACAACGGCGTCTACGCCGTGCGCGACCGCCAGATCATCGACGTCCATCCCTTCGCCCGCCTCTCCTTCGACGACATCATCGTGCAGTCGAGCAACATCGGCGCCGCGCAGGTCGGCATGCGCCTGGGCGGCGACAGGTATTTCCAGACCATCGGCCGCTTCGGCTTCGGCCGCCGCACCGGCATCCGCCTGCCGGCCGAGGAGAACGGCATTCTCAATCCGCCGCACAAGTGGAGCGGCGTCTCGCTGGCCTTCCTGTCCTTCGGCTACGAGATCGCGGTGACGCCGCTGCAGATGGCGGCCGCCTTCAACGTGCCCGCCTCGGGCGGTCATTTCATCCGGCCGCAGATCCTGCGCGACGGCGCCGCCGCGGGGGCGCTGGCGGCGACCCGCGAGCGCGTGCTCTCCGCCGGCAGCAGCGAGCAGCTGGCGGAGATCATGGCGGCCGTCGTCAGCCGCGGCACCGGCAGGAAGGCCGCCATCGACGGCCTGGAGATCGCCGGCAAGACCGGCACGGCCCACAAGATCAAGACCGGCAGGTACGCCGGCAGCTACGTCTCCTCCTTCGGCGGCTTTTTCCCGGTTCGCGACCCGCGCGTGACCATGTTCGTGATGATCGACGAGCCCGAGGGCCTGTACTTCGGCGGCGACGTGGCCGCCCCGGTGTTCAAGGCCATCGCCGAAAAGATCATGCTCTACCTCGGCATCTTTCCCGAGCTGCCGGCCCAAAACGAGATCCACCTATGAAATACCTGGATGAACTTCTCGGCAAGCACGAGTCCCTGGCCTGGCGCGGCGAACTGCACCTGGCGGTCAGCGGCATCGAGTTCGACTCGCGCCGGGTGCGCCCGGGCGCCTGCTACGTCGCCATCAAGGGCTTCCGCGAGGACGGCATCGCCTTTGTCGGCGACGCCGTCGCCCGCGGCGCCGTCGCCGTCGTCTCGGTCCATCCCCCCGATGCGGCGTTTCCGCAGGTCACCTGGGTGCAGGTCAAGAACGACCGCCGCGCGCTGAGCGCCATGGCCTGCCGCTTCCACGACGACCCCTCGCGCCGCCTGCAGGTGATCGGCGTCACCGGCACCAACGGCAAGACCACCACCGTGGCCCTGGTCCAGCAGCTGCTCGGCGCCGGCGCCACCGCCGCCATCGGCACCCTGGGCATGAATTTCGCCGCCGACGCGCGGCCGACGAAACTGACCACCCCGGAGGCGCCCGAGCTGTTCGCCTTCATGGCTGACGCGGTCAGGGCAGGCTGCGCCCACCTGGTCATGGAGGTCTCCTCGGCCTCGCTCAGCCTGAACCGCGTCGACGACATCGCGTTCTCCCAGGCGGTGTTCACTTCCTTCTCCGGCGACCATTTGGATTTCCACGGCACCATGGAGAACTATTTCGAGGCCAAGCTCTCCCTGTTCAAGAAGCTCGGCAGCGACCACTGGGCGATCATCAACGGCGACGACGCCATGGGGCCGCGCATCATCCGCGAGCTGAACTGCCGCTACGTCACCTTCGGCTTTTCGCCGCAGGCCGACATCCGGCCGCTGAAGCACCAGTTCAGCATGGACGGCATCCGCGCCGTGCTGCAGACGCCGCGCGGCAAGATCGAGCTCCAAAGCCGGCTGCTGGGCCGCTTCAACCTGATGAACATCATGGCCGCGGTGAGCTCCGCCCTGGTCAAGGGCGTCGGCGTTGACCGCATCAGCGCGGCGCTGGCGGCGTTCATGCCGATCAAGGGCCGGGCGAACATCGCCCATGCCGGCGATTTCCTGGTCGTGGTGGACTACGCCCATACCGACGACGCCCTGGAGAACCTGCTGCGGGCATTCCGCGAGATCACCCGCGGCAAGCTGGTGCTGGTCTTCGGGGCGGGGGGCTCGCGCGACCGGACGAAGCGGCCGCGCATGGCCCGCGTCGCCTGCCGCCTGGCCGACCGGGTGGTGGTGACCAGCGACAACCCGCGCCAGGAGGACCCGCAGGCCATCATCGCCGACATCGTGGCCGGCTTCGATCCCGACTTCACGGCCTACCGCGCCGAGCCCGACCGCCGGGCGGCCATCGGCCTGGCCCTGGGCATGGCCGTTGCCGGCGACGTGGTGCTGATCGCCGGCAAGGGGCACGAGAACTACCAGATCTTCAAGGACCGCACCGTCCATTTTGACGACGTCGAGGTGGTGCGGGAGCTGCTGGGGGGCCGCCATGCCTGAGCTGACCATGGCCGAGATCGCCGCCGCCGTCTCCGGCACCGTAGCCCCCGCCTACGCCGGGCGCTCCTTCAAGGGTTTCCAGTTCGACACGCGCGCCATGAAGGCGGGCACGCTGTTCTTCGCCCTGCGCTCGGCCAGGGCCGACGGCCATGACCATGTCCGCGACCTGCGGGCCGTCCCCGGCGCCGGCGCCGTGGTGCGCCGCGATTTCGCCGCCGGCAATCTGGCCCTGCCGCTGCTGCGCGTCGCCGACCCGCTGCGCGCCGCCCAGGACCTGGCCGCCCACGTCCGGGAAAAATACGGCGCCGTCAAGTACGTCGGCATCACCGGCAGCGCCGGCAAGACCACCACCAAGGAGTTCGCGCACCAGATCCTGGCCCACGACCGGCGCTGCTTCCGGGCGCCGCTGAACTGGAACAACTGGATCGGCCTGCCCTTCTCGCTCCTGCAGATGAGCGGGCGCGAGCAGGCCGCCGTCTTCGAGCTGGCCATGAGCGATCCGGGCATCGGCGAGATCGACCGCCTGGCGGAGATCCTGCGCCCCGACGTCGCCGTGCTGCTCAACGTCTTCCCCGTGCACCTGGAATTCCTCAAGACCCTGGCCAACGCCGCCCGCGCCAAGGGCGAGATCCTCGGCCACCTGCAGGCCGACGGCTGCGCCTTCGTCAACGGCGACCAGCCGCTGCTGCGCCGGGTCGCCCGCGGACGCCGCGGGCGCATCGTCTTCTTCGGCAGCCAGCCCGCGCACAACCAGGTGCTGCTCAAGAAGGTCGTGCGCCAGGACGGCCACAGCCGGCTGCTCATCTCCTTCTACGGCATCGAGGAGGAGTTCAGCGCGCCGCTGGTCAGCCGCACCCACGTCGAGAACCTGTTCGCCGCCATCCTGGTGGCCCAGGCGCTGGGCATGAAGAACGGCGCGATCCAGGAGGCCGTCGCCCGGCTGCGGCCCCTGGCCGGCCGCGGCCAGTTCCGCCGCCTGGGCCGCGTCACCCTTATCGACGAGACCTACAACTCCAACCCCGAGGCCCTGAAAAGAACGCTGCAGTGGGTGGACGGGGAATTCCGCGGCCGCAAGGTGGCCGTGCTGGGCGACATGCTGGAGCTCGGCAGTGAAGAGCTGCGCTTTCATCGCGAGGCGGGCCGCTATTTCGCCGGGCTGCACTTCGACCTGCTGCTGACCGTCGGCCAGCGCGCCGAGGCGCTCGCGGCCGCCGCGCGCCGGGCGGGGTTCCCGGCCGGGCGCGTGGCCTGCTTCCGGGACGCCGCGGCGGCGGGCGAGTTCCTGCGCCGCGATCTCGACCGCGGCCGCGAGGCCGTGGTCCTGTTCAAGGGCTCGCGGGGCATGGCCCTGGAAAAGGCCATCGCGGAGTATAGCAATGGCTGAAGGAACGATCGCGGTCCTGGGCTTCGGCCGCACCGGCCAGGCCGTGCTGGAATACCTGCTGGCCAGGGAGCCGGGTACGCCGCTGCTCCTCTTCAATGACGGCGAGATCCTCGACCTGGAGCAGCGCCGCCGTTTCGAGGAGAGGGGCGTGCGCTTCCTGACCGGCGCCGATTATTTCGCCGAGCTGTCGGCATGCCGCCAGGTCATCATGAGCCCGGGGTTTGACGGCCGCCAGCCCCGCTTCGCCGCGCTGCGCCGCTCCGGCGCCGAGGTGCTCTCCGAGATCGAATTCGCCTACCGCCGCCTACAGGCCCGCATCATCGCGGTCAGCGGCAGCAACGGCAAGTCGACCACGGTCAGCCTGATCCAGCACCTGCTGGCCGCCGGCGGCATGCGCAGCCGCCTGGCCGGCAACATCGGTGTGCCGCTGGTCAGCGAGATCGGCGAAATCCCGCCCGGCTCCCTGGCGGTGCTGGAGCTCTCCAGCTTCCAGCTCGAGGAGATCGACCGCTTCCGGCCCGAGGTGGCGGTGCTGCTCAACATCACGCCCGACCACCTCGACCGTTACCCCTCCATGGCCGAGTACAGCGCCGCCAAGTTCAACCTGTTCAAGAACCAGGGCCCCGACGATGTCATGGTGCTGAACGCCGACGACCCGCTGCTGCGCGATGCCGCCAGTCTCGGCCGCGGCCGGCCGCTCTGGTTCTCCGCCAGCCGTCCCGGCCCGGGCGGCGCCCACATCGAGGGCCAGGACCTGGTCCTGGAGACCGGCGCCAGGCGGGAAACGGTCTCGCTGCGCCGCAACCCCCTGCGCGGCATCCACAACCTGGAGAACATCATGGCCGCCGCCCTGGCCTGCCGCGCCGTCGGTCTCGAGGCCGCCGCCATCGAGTCCGGCCTGGCCGGCTTCCGCGGCCTGCCGCACCGCATGGAAACGTCGGGGCGGGTCGGCGGCGTCGAGTTCATCAACGACTCCAAGGCCACCAACGTCGACGCGGCGCTGAAATCCATCGCCAGCATCGACGGCGACCTGGTGGTCATCCTGGGCGGCAAGGACAAGGGCGGTGATTTCAGCGCCCTGCTGCCGGCGCTGCGCCGGCGCGCGCGCCGGGTGCTGCTGCTGGGCAAGGCCGCGCCGCTGCTGGCGGAACAGCTGGCGGCGCTGGGCGACCGCCTGGCCTTCGTCCGCGACCTCGAGGATGCGGTGGCCGCCGGCTACGCCGCGCTCGCGGAGGCGGGCGGCACCGTGCTGCTGGCGCCGGCCTGCGCCAGCTTCGACATGTTCGACAACTTCGAGCACCGCGGCGATGTCTTCAAGGAAGAAGTGCGGCGCCTGCAGGCGCGGGAGGGCGGCCATGGTTAAGGCCAGCGGCATCGACCGCACCCTGCTGACCGTCGCCCTGCTGCTGATCGCCATCGGCTTCCTGATGATCTTCAGCACCACCACCGTCATCTCGCGCGAGAAGTATGGCGGCAGCTTTCATTTCCTCAACAAGCAGCTGCTGTTCCTCGCCCTGGGGCTGCTGGTCTTCCTGTTCCTGGTCCTGTATCGCACGCCGTTCTACCTCAATCCGCGCCTGGTCATGGCCATGATGGCCCTGGCCTTCACCGGGCTGTCGCTGGTCTTTTTCTTCGAGAAGGTCAACAGCACCAGCCGCTGGATCCGCATCGCCGGCCTGTCGCTGCAGCCCTCGGAGTTCGCCAAGATCGCCCTGGTGCTCTATCTGGCCATGATGCTCAGCCGCAGGGAAGCCGAGATCAACAACCTCAAGAGCCTGGGCCTGCTCCTGCTGCCGGTGGCCTTCATGGAGGGCCTGATCCTCAAGGAGCCCGATTTCGGCAACTTCGTGCTCATCGGCGTGATCACCATGGTCATGCTCTTCATCGCCGGACTGCGCCTGAAGTACTTCGCGGTGTTCTTCCTGCTGCTGGTGCCGCTGCTGGCGCTGCTGATCCAGATCAGCCCCATGCGCCAGGACCGCATCCGCAGCTTCCTGAACCCGGAGAATTACGCCGCCACCCACGGCTTCCAGGCCATGCAGTCGACCTACGCCGTCGGCTCGGGCGGGCTGTTCGGGCAGGGGATCGGCAACTCCACCCAGAAGCTCTTCTACCTGCCCTACGCCTACTCGGACTTCGTCTTCGCCATCATCGCCGAGGAAATGGGCTTCATCGGCGCCCTGGCGGTCATCGCCCTGTTCGTCATCTATTACCTGCGCGGCACGGTCATCGCCCGCCAGTCGGACAACCCGCACACCTACCTGCTGGTGACCGGACTGGTGACCCTGATCGTGTTCCAGTCCATGATGAACATCTCGGTGGCCGTCGGCCTCTTCCCCACCAAGGGCATCCCGCTGCCCTTCATCTCCTCGGGGGGAACGTCGCTGCTCAGCAGCCTGATCATCACCGGCATCATCCTCAATGTCTCGCGCCAGCGCAAGGTGGTATTCACCAATGATTGAAAGCAGCCGCATCAAGAAGATCCACTTCGCCGGCATCGGCGGCTCGGGCATGTCGGGCATCGCCGAGGTCCTGCAAACCATGGGCTTCCAGATCAGCGGCTCGGACATCGCCGAGAACGACACCGTGCGCCGTCTGCGTGCCCTGGGCATGCGCATCGCCATCGGCCACGCCGCCGCCAACGTCGGGGACGCCGGGGCGCTGGTCTATTCCAGCGCCGTCACCGAGGACAACGTCGAGGTCGCCGAGGCGCTGAGGAACAAGCTGCCGGTCATCCCGCGGGCGGAGATGCTGGCCGAGCTGATGCGCATGAAGTTCTCGCTGGCCGTGGCCGGGACGCACGGCAAGACCACCACCACCTCCATGCTGGCCGCCATCCTGACCCAGGCCCGCCTGGATCCCACCTACGTGGTCGGCGGCCGGCTGAAGGTCGAGGGCAGCGGCGCCAAGCTGGGCTCCTCGCGCTACCTGGTCGCCGAGGCCGACGAGTCGGACGGCAGCTTCCTGAAGCTGTTTCCCAGCATCGCGGTGGTGACCAACATCGAGAACGACCACCTGGAGTTCTACGGGCGCATGAAGAACCTGGTGCAGGCCTTCCGCCAGTTCGCCGACAAGGTCCCCTTCTACGGGGCGGTGATCCTGAACAGCGATGACGCCAACGTGCGCCGGATCATGCCGGGGATCCGCAAGAAGGTCGTCACCTACGGCTTTGGCGCCGGCGCCGACGTGCGGGCGCTGAAGGTGCGCAGCTCCGGCCTCGCCTGCCGCTACGAGCTGGCCGTGCAGGGGCGGCCGCAAGGGACGGTGCGCCTGGGCGTCGGCGGCCGCCACAACGTGGCCAACTCGCTGGCCGCCATCGCCGCCGCCCTGGAGGTCGGGGTCGGCCTGGAGGCCATCACCGCCAGCCTGGCGCGCTTTACCCTGCCCGAACGCCGCTTCCAGGTCCTCCATTCCAGCGCAGGGCTGCTGGTCGTCGACGACTATGCCCATCATCCCAGCGAGATCAAGGCCACGCTGCGCATGCTGCGCGCCGCCCGTCGCGGCGGCCGGGTGGTCGTTGTGTTCCAGCCGCACCGCTTCACGCGCCTGCATCTGCTGATGCGGCAGTTCGCCACGGCCTTCCGCAGCGCCGACCTGCTGGTGATCGCCAAGCTGTACACAGCCAACCAGGAGGAGATCGCCGGCGTGAACAGCCGGGTCCTGGCGGACAGCATCCGCGGCCGCGGCCAGCAGAACGTGTTCTACCTGGAGAGCTTCGCGGAGATCAGCGGCTTCCTCGACCGCGAGCTGCGGCCGGGCGACCGCCTGGCCTTCCTCTCGGCGGGAAACCTGACCCGGCTGGCGCACGAGTACGCCGCCCGCATGGAGGCGCTGAAAAAATGAAGGCCGGCATGGGCGCTTCCCTGAAATTCGAAGCCGAGTTCTTCCGCAAGAGCAACAACCTCACGGTGGCCCGCGAGAAGAAGATCCGCTCCATCCAGGTGCGCACCGTGCACATGCTGCTGCTGCTGGCGCTGGTCCTGCTCACCGGGCTGGTGATATCGGGCGCGGCCGACTTCCTGCTCCACTGGGACGCCCTGCAGGTGCGGCAGTTCCGCCTGCGCCGCCAGCCGCTCTTTTCCGGCGCCCGGGTGGCCGGCATCCTGAAGCAGTACGGGGGCAACATCCTGGCCATGGACCTGCAGGGATTGCAGGAGAAGCTCCTGGGGGTGCCCGAGGTGGCCGGGACCTCCATCCGCCGCATCCTGCCCGACACGGTGGAGATCGACTTCACGCTGCGCCCGCCCTTCTTCCAGAGCTTCCAGGACGGGCGCTACCGCCTGTTGGACGCCGGCGGCCTGGAGCTCGGCGAGGCGGCGGAATGCCCGGCGGGCCTGGTGTCCCTGCGCGCCAACGAGCCAGCGGCCGTCGAGGCCATCGCCGCCTTCTCGAGCGAGCTGAAGCCGCTGCGTGCCCAGATCGAATACGTGGCCTACAGCGAGCCCTACGGCGTGGTGCTGAAGCTGCTGGCCGCGCCCGAGACCTTCTATCCCGGGGAGGGCGATTTCGCCGCCAAGATCCGCCGCTATTTCAGCATCAAGGCGCGGCTGCCCTTCGCCGGCGACGCCATCCGCAGCGTCGACCTGCGCATTCCCGGGCGCATTTATTTTGAATTCGCGGAGCCACAACGGGGGACCCCATGAAGAGCAACTACCTGGTCGGCATCGACATCGGCACCAAGAAGATCTGCACTCTGATCGCCCAGATCAAGTCCGACGGCGAGAAGGAGGACGTGGAGATCATCGGCTACGGCGTGGCCGAGTCGCGCGGCCTGCGCAAGGGCAACATCGTCAACATGGAGGCCACGGTCGAGGACATCAAGAAGTCGATCAAGGACGCCGAGCTGACGGCCGGCGTGATGATCGAGTCGGCCTATGTCAACATCTCCGGCAAGCACGTCCAGAGCATCAACGCCAAGGGCAGCATCAACATCACCGGGCGCAGCAAGGAGATCACCCGCGAGGACCTGGAGCGGGCCATCACCCACGCCAGCGCCATCATGCTGCCGGCCGACCGCGCCGTGCTGCACGTTCTGCCGCAGGAATACATCGTCGATTCCCAGGACGGCATCAAGAACCCGGTGGGCATGGTCGGCACCAACCTCGACGTCTACATCCACATCATCACCGGCTCGCTGACCGCGACCAAGAACCTGCTGCTGTGCCTGAAGAAGGCCAAGGTCAACGTCCTGGGCACGGTGCTGTCGCACATCGCCACCGCCGAGGCGGTGCTGACGTCGGACGAGAAGGAGCTCGGCGTGCTCTCCATCGACATCGGCGGCGGCACCACCGACATCGCCGTCTTCGAGAAGGGGTCCATCAGCTACTCGGGGACGATCCCGCTGGGCGGCGACAACTTCACCACCGACCTGTCCATCGGCATCCGCACGGCCATCGACCGCGCCGAGAAGATCAAGCGCCGCTACGGCTGCGCCATGGACCCCAACCTCAAGGACGAGACCATCGAGGTGCCGGCGATCAGCAGCAAGAAGCCGCGGCAGATCTCCACCTCCATCCTGATGAACATCCTCAAGCCGCGGGCCTATGAGATCTTCGAGATGGTCAAGATGGAGATCGAGAAGGAGGGGCTGCAGAACTCGATCAACGCCGGGGTGGTGATCAGCGGCGGCACCGCCCTGCTCGACGGCATCCTTGAGGTGGCCGACGGCATCTTCTCCATCCCGGTGCGCGTCGGCTACCCCCAGGGCGTCGGCGGCCTGATCGACAAGGTCAACACGCCCGACTTCGCCACTGCCGTGGGCTTGATCAAGTACGGCTTCGCCGACATGAAGGACAAGGGCTACATTCGCAATAAGCCGAAGAACGTCATGCAAAAATTCAAGGATTACTTCGGAATCTAGGAGGGAACAATGGACGACAACGACATCAAGATCACCTTTGGCCGCGAGAAGAAGCGCGGGGCGGTGCTCAAGGTCATCGGCGTGGGCGGGGCCGGGGGCAACGCGGTCAACCGCATGATCGAGGAGGACCTGAAGGGGGTGGAGTTCGTGGCCGTGAACACCGACCTGCAGGTGCTGTCGACCATTAGCAAGCCGGCCCTGCAGTTGCAGATCGGCGACAAGATCACCCGGGGGCTGGGAGCGGGATCGAACCCCGAGATCGGCGAGCAGGCGGCCCTGGAGGACACGGGGCAGATCATCGAGGTCCTGGAGGGCGCGCACATGGTGTTCATC
>JALOLA010000102.1 GCA_025456205.1 Acidobacteriota bacterium
CGACACCCGCGACGGGTCCTATATCGAGCGCGTCAGCAAATAGGCCTTCAGCCCCGCCCGCGGCGGGGCCTGTTTCCCTTATTTGTCGGCCAGCAGGTATGCCGCCAGGTAGATCAGGCGGCTCATGCGCTCCATGACCGTGCCGTCGAATTTTTCCATGCTGTCCCCCGGCGTGTGGTAGACATCGCTCATGCCGCTGATGAAGAAGGCCCACGGCCGGCCGGCCATGGCAAAGGGGGCGTGGTCGCTGCCTCCCGACATGCGGTCCATGTCGCGCGGCGTTTCCCGGAACAGGATGTCGAGGCCGACGCTGCGGTTGGCTTCCTCGAGGGCGCCGCGCAGTTCCGGCGCCTCGGCCGCGAGCGACAGCGGCAGGAACTTCTCGACGCGGATCTTCTTCAGCAGCGCCTCGCTGTCCTTGACGTTGAGCATGCGCACCATGCGCTGCAGCCCGGCTTCGCTCCAGGGCATGGCGATCATGTCCAGGTTGAGGTAGGCGGCGGTCTTCTCCATGCCGAACAGGGGGTGCTCCACGTACCAGCGCGAGCCCAGCAGGCCCTCCTCCTCGCCGGTCCACAGGCAGAAGACCACGCTGCGTTTGGGCTTCTCCGGGTTCAGGGCCAGGGCGCGGGCCATGGCCAGGACGCCGCAGGCGCCCGAGGCGTTGTCCTCGGCGCCGTTGAAGATGTAGTCGCCCCGCCGCCCCAGGTGATCGAGGTGGGCGCCGACGACGACGGCCTGGTCCCTGAGCTGCGGATCGCTGCCCTCGATCCAGGCGATGACGTTGGCGCTCTTGACCAGCCCGTAGTTCACCGTGTTGCCCAGGCTCAGGCGCGTTCCCTTCAGGGCGAAGGAATGCGGCCGGTACCTGGCCGCGATCTTGCTCTGCAGGCCCGCGACCGTCTCGCCGGCGCCGGCCAGGACGGCGTCGGCCATCTCGCGCGAGACGCGGACCAGGCTGCGGCCTTCCCAGGGCATGCCCTTGCTGCCGGGGATGAGCAGCTTCTTGCGCTCGTCGGGCAGGATGGGCTTCTCGTCGCGCACCTGCCTCTGGCCCACGATCTCCCAGTGGATGTCGCCGCCGGCACTGATGTCGCTCTTGACGACCAGCACGGCCAGGGCGCCGCGCTTGAAGATGGCCGAGGCCTTGACGAAGTCGGCGCCGCCGCGGCGCATGCTGGGCATGGCCGGAAAGTACTTGTCCTTGACCTCTTTCCTCTGCAGGGGCGACGCGGGATCGTCCTTGCCCGGGGCGTCGGAGAGGATCAGGACCACCTTGTCCTTGACGTCGATGCCGGCCAGGTCGTCGTAGCCGACGCTCCTCTCGCTGATGCCGTAGCCGGCGAAGACGACCGGGGCGCTCAGGTCCAGCGGCAGCGAGGAATCGAAAACGAAGTCGACCTGCGGGGCGAAGGCGCGCGTGCGCCGGGCTTCGCCGGAGCCCTGCTCGAGGAGGACGCTGGCCGTCGACGCCAGCGCCTCCTTCATGACGAACTCCTGCAGGAAGGAGCGCTCGGGCCTGGCGGCCGAGCGCGCCGGATTGCCGCGGGAAGGGACAACCGGGGCCTTGGGCAGGTCGCCGCCCGGCTTCAGCCCCCAGAGGGTGAAGAGCGACTGGGCGTAGGCGGCGGCGGTGTCGTAGCCGCGCGTGCCGACCTCACGGCCCTCGAGCAGGTCATGGGAGAGGAAGGCCATCATGGCCATCAGGTCCTTCACGGTGATATGGTCGAAGCCGGCCAGGGGACGCGCCGGCACGGCGATGGTCTTTTCCACGAGCTGCAGGTTCTTCATCACGTCGGCGGCCGGGTCCTTTTGTTCCTGGGCGGCGGGCATGGCGAGGAAAAATGAAAGGATGACGACGGCAAAGAGCAGTTTTTTCATGGGTTCTCCTTGAGTAGGGTTTTACGGGAAACGGGAGGCGATGGTTATTCGGAAGACTCAAGTCAGAGGAGTTAATGGGTAGAAGGATAAATGAGTTAACAGTACTGGCAACGAGCTATGGCTTTCTCCTATCTACTCGTCTACCCATTTACTCATCTACCCTTTTAAAACTCCACCCCGAACCTGTTCTTCAGCGCCAAAGCGATGATCATGGTCAGGACGAGATAATAGACCAGCCAGTGGGTCTCGAAGCCCAGGAAGGAGATGGCGCGGGCCGGGTACTGGATGGAGATGGACTTCAGGGGCGAGCGCGGCGCCAGCAGCTTCTCCGCCGGGTAGATGAAGTGCTCCAGCGATGAGGCGGCCAGCTTCTTGTTGGAAAGGGCGCGCAGGCCGTTGCCGATGACCAGGCTCTTGCTGGCCGTGGCGCCGTCGACGGTGATGATGATGTCCGTCCTGCCGCTGCCACCGGCCTTCAGTTTCCAGTCGACCTCGCGCAGGGCGTCGATGACCACCGGGTTCATGGCCGCCGTGGTGCCGGGGGCGGCGGCGATGACGGTCTCCTTCTGGCCGATCTCGCCGGCGAATCTCGCTTTGACCGCGATGCTTTCGCCGGGGTGGAAGGGGCGCATGCCGTAGCGGATGTCCATCTGCACGAAGAGCAGGAACATCAGCGGCAGCACCACCAGCAGCGGGAACAGGTTCAGCACGAAATACTTGCCGGTGTAGAACATGCTCTTGAAGAACGAGCTGACGATGGTCCGCCAGAAGTCGCGGTAGAGGCGGATGGCCAGGATGTTGGCCTTGATCTGGTTCTTGGTGTCCCTGACCCGCCGCGGGCTGGAGATGGCGCGGTAGACCACCAGCACGAACAGCGAGGTGAGCAGGCTGAGGAAGAGGATGCCCCAGAAGGGGGGCAGCTTGGCGAACGGCAGCAGCAGCAGGTCGCAGCCGCGGGTCAGGAGATAATTGAGCTTCTGCGCCATCTAGGAAATGTAGCCCAGGCCGCTCAGCTTGTTGGCCAGCTCTTCCTTGTTGTCGCCGCTCTTGATCTTGTCGTATTCCTTGCCGATCAGGTCCTCGACCATCTCCTCCAGGGACGAATAGCCGTGGTGGGCGATGATGGCCTCGGCCTTCTGGTCGGCTTCCTTGCTGAGTTTGACTTTGCTGGACATGGTTCCTCCTAGATGAGCGCCTTGCCGGTCATCGGCGCCGGGGTGGCGATGCCGAAATAGTTCAATATCGTGGGCGCGACGTCCTGCATGCTGGGCACCGGCTTCTGGATCTTGAAGCTGGAGATGAACGACGCCGGCACGCGCAACGGGTCGACGCAGTGGTCTCCCGACCACCAGCCCATGTTGTCCATGATCATCTCGCGGCTGAAGGTGCCCAGCGCCGACTGGTCGCTGATGCGGTAGCCGCGGTCGAAGCCCAGGATGATGTCCGGGGCGCGGTCGATGTGGGCCCGGGAAAAGTTGTCCTCGGAGATGTAGGCGCAGGAGATGACCTTCTTGCCGTTCTTGGGATCGACGATGGCCTCCAGTCCGCCCTTGAGCTTCTCCAGCAGGCGGCGCCGCTCGCCGCCGCTGACGCTGCCTTCGCGCTCGCGGCCCTTCATGTTCAAGTAGAGGCCGTTCAGCCCCATGGCGTAGGCCTTGCAGGCCGGCCAGTCGGCGTATTCCAGGATCGACACCTCGTCGGCGGCCGCGGCGCCGGTCAGCTTCAGGTAGCCTTCCTGGGCCAGCCAGTTGTTGACGTTGACCTCGCGGCGGAAGGGGCCGAAGCCGTGGTCGGACATGACCAGCACCGGCACTTCGGGGCCGACGCGCTGCAGCGCCCTGCCCAGGACGCGGTCGAACTTGCGGTACATCTCGTCGGTGATGAAGCCGAACTTGCGGCTCTCCTCGGGGTGGTAGAAGGGGTGTTCCCTGTCGTTCAGCGCCCAGAACATGTGCTGGCCCTGGTCCAGGGAGGAGAAGTAGAAGAACAGCAGCCCCTCTTTCTGGCGCTCGAAGCGCTGCAGCTCGTAGTCGAACAGGCGCCGGCTCTCGTCAAATACCGAGAGCGCCTGCACGATGTAGTTCTCCATGGAGAACGTGCCGTTGCTCAGGGCCTTGGTGTCGGCCGGCAGGCCGATGGTGTGGAAGAGGCCGACGCGGTCGGCCAGCTCGCGGCTGTAGCCCGACGGCGTGCTGATGGGCACGGCGGGGTTGCGCGGGCTGATATGGGTGGGGGAGATGTAGAGGCGGAAGCGCTCGCCCATCTCCATCAGGTAGAACTTGACCATGCCGGTGATGCTGGCCAGGCCGCTGATCAGCGTGAACTCGATCTCCACCCAGTCGGAGTATTCCTTCTCGGCGATCAGCACTTCCTTGCCCTGGACGTCGATGCGCGCCGTCTTGTGGCGGTTGTCGACGTAGACCTTGAACGGCACCACGATGGGCTCGCTTTCCTTGAGCAGGTCGTTCTTGGGGCCCTCGATCTGCCCTTCCATGACGTTGTTCTCGTCGATGTAGGCGTAGTAGACGTTGGCCGCGGACAGCTCGGCCTGCGACTCGTGCTCGTCCGAGGTGTAGAGCGAGTAGATGCCGTAGGTGCCCAGGATGTCGGGCGTGCCCATGCCGGCCAGGGTGCGCTGCTTGCTGTCCGAGGGCGGGTAGTTGGTCGGCACCTTGAAAATGGTGGCCGGGATGCCGCGCTCCTGCAGGTGGTCCCAGAAGGCCGGGCCTTCGCGCTTGAGGACGACCTTGCCGGGCTTGAGCGGGATCTGGTACTTGCC